>JAGALG010000185.1 GCA_017848075.1 Oscillospiraceae bacterium
GGTTTGTATATTGTTCAGGGTATTAAACTGAAGGATATGCCAACCACTTTGGCAACGACGATTTTCCTTGCAGCGATCTTCTGCTTTACCTCTTTGCTGCTGGATATTATTTATGCTTTGGTAGATCCGCGAATCAAGAGTCGCTATACCAAAGAGGCAAGATAGGAGGCTGCGCGTATGAGTGATAAAATTCCAAACGGTAATCCGTTGAAACGACGGAAAAACAGTGTGTGGAAAAATGCTTTTCTGCAGCTGATCCACAATCCTTTGTCCTGTCTTTGCCTGTGCGTAGTTGTCTTTTTCATCTTGGTTATTATTTTCGCTGATGTGATTGTGCCCTATGAAGATGGTATTAAACAGATCGGTGCGAATCGCTTGATGGCACCTTGCGCGGAGCATGTTTTTGGCTGTGATAGTATGGGTCGAGATTTGTTCTCCCGTATGGTTCATGGTTCCAGAAACTCTCTGACTATGGGTATTGGTGTAACCATCGTCGTTATGGGAATCGGTACCTTCCTGGGAGCAATGTGTGCTTATTACGGAGGAACCTTTGATGTGATCGTGATGCGTTTGTGCGAGCTGATGCTTTGTATCCCAGGCGTTCTGTTGGCGCTGGCATTGGTGGCTGCATTGGGTCCGGGACGAAACAACCTGCTGATTGCGATCTCCATCTCCAGTATCCCCGGAGTGACTCGCCAGTTCCGTGCGTTGATGCTCAATGTTATCTCCAATGACTACATCCAAGCAGCCAAGGCCTGCGGTGCACGGGACGCTTATATCATTCTCCGTCATGTTCTGCCAAATGTAATGGCTTATATTATGCTGAACACTGCCAGCGGTGTTGCTGGTATGATCATGCAGATCTCTGGTTTGTCCTATATCGGCATGGGTATTCAGCATCCGGAACCCGAATGGGGCGCAATGTTGTCGGAGGCCAGAAACTATTTGGGCGAAGCACCTCATTTGATGATCATTCCTGCCGTAACGATCCTGATCGTGTCTCTGTCGCTGAACCTGCTGGGCGATGCGCTGCGTGATGCTCTGGATCCAAGGCTGAAAGCAGATTAAAGGAGGTAAAATATGAGTCAAGAACTGTTACATGTAAAAGATCTTCATATTTCCTTCAAGGCCAAAGGAAAAGATGTTCGAGCTGTGACCGGTGTTGACTTTACGGTCGACAAAGGTCAGACTATGGGCATTGTTGGCGAATCCGGTGCAGGCAAATCTGTACTTGGTCTATCGATTCTCCGTCTTCTGCCGGACGCAACAGCTTATATCCCACAGGGCAGCATCGAATTTAAGGGAAATGACCTGCTGAAGCTGTCGAAAAAGGATATGCAGAAAGTTCGCGGTGACCAGATCTCAATGATTTTCCAGGACCCAATGACTTCCTTAAACCCTGTTATGAGTGTTGGTGATCAGATCATCGAGGCGCTGCGCTATCATAATAAAGACAAACTGAACAAAGCACAGCTGGAGCAGAGAGTAGATGAAGTAATGGAGCTGGTAGGTATTCCTGCCTACCGTAAAAAAGAATACCCTCATCAGTTCTCTGGTGGTATGCGTCAGCGTGTTGTGATTGCGATTGCTTTGGTCTGCAATCCAGAACTGCTGATTGCAGATGAGCCAACAACGGCGCTGGATGTAACCATTCAGGCACAGGTTTTGGCGATTATCCGGGATCTGCAGAAAAAATTGGGAACCGCAATGGTTTTGATCACCCATGACTTGGGTATTGTTGCTCAGATGTGTGATAAAGTTGGCGTTATGTATGCAGGTGAAATGGTAGAGCACGGAAGTATCGAAGATATTTTCAGCGGCGATTTCCACCATCCATACACAATGGGCCTTTTTGGTTCGATTCCAAATCTGGAAACTGAAAGCAAACGCCTGAGCCCGATCCCAGGTTTGATGCCTCCGCCAAACAATTTGCCGGAAGGCTGCCGTTTCCATCCACGCTGCAAACATTGCATGGAGATTTGTAAAACGGTTGCTCCGGAGAAATATTACGATAAAGAAGGCCATTATGTAGCCTGCCATCTGTTCCGTGACAAAGGAAAGGAGGAGAACCATGACTGATCATAGCAAATATCTGATGGAAACACGGGATCTGAAAACCTATTTCCCAGTCGGACAGGGTAAAACGCTGCATGCAGTAGATGGAATTAACCTCCGTATCCCACGAGGTCAGACCTTGGGCGTTGTTGGCGAGTCCGGTTGTGGTAAATCCACACTGGGACGCAGTATCCTTCGTTTGATCGAACCAACGGATGGTCAGATTTTGATGGACGGTGTTGACATTACCAAGCTGAAACGCAGTGAAATGCGGAAGCTGCGTACGGATATGCAGATCATTTTCCAGGATCCATATTCTTCTCTGGACCCAAGAATGACCATCGAAGATTCGATTGCGGAACCTTTGCTGGTGAATAAGATCTATAAAACAAAGGCGGAAGCCTATGCTCGCGTAGATGAGTTGATGGAAACCGTTGGCCTTGCTCAGAGAAACGCAAGCCTGTTCCCACATGAGATCTCCGGCGGTCTGCGTCAGCGTGTTGGTATCGCTCGTGCATTGGCAACCAATCCGAAGTTTATCGTTTGTGATGAGCCGGTTTCCGCACTGGATGTCAGCATTCAGGCACAGATCCTGAATCTTCTCATGGATCTGCAGGAGCAGATGGGTCTGACCTATCTATTTATTACACACGACCTGAGTGTTGTAAAACATATTTCTCACAACATTGCAGTAATGTATTTGGGTCAGTGTGTGGAGATGGCTCCTTCCAATGAGATCTTCCGGGAACCAAAACATCCTTATACCCAGGCTCTGTTGGACGCGATCCCAACAGCAAGTCTTGCAACTCGTGAAAGAGAGCTGAAGATCATTCGTGGTGAAGTAGCAAGCCCGATTGATCCGGCTCCGGGTTGTCGTTTTGCAGCTCGTTGCCCCTATGCGACAGAGCGCTGCCGAACAGAAAATCCTGTATTCCGGGAAATCAGCCCGGATCACTGGGTGGCCTGTCACGAAGTACAGTAAAATATACGAGAAAAAGCACCTCCCAGGAGGTGCTTTTTCTTATTATGAGGTGAAGGGTAAAATCAAAATAAACGAACATTTGTTCTAAAATCTATAGCTTTTTTGCCTCGTCTTTGGTATAATAACTGTAGAACAGTTATTATACTGGATGTCCAAGGCGATACGCTCTGCAGGTGCATCGCTGCCGCCTGTTATGGACGATAATACCCCTGCAAGCTTTGCTTTTGCGGGAATAATAGAAGAAAGAGGTGAGGAAGCATGGAAAAAAACTATATTGCCATCGATCTGAAATCCTTCTATGCTTCTGTGGAGTGTGTAGAGCGAGGCTTGGATCCGATGACGACCAATCTTGTGGTAGCAGACCACAGCCGAACAGAAAAGACGATTTGTCTGGCTGTTTCGCCCTCCCTAAAGAGCTATGGGATTTCAGGTCGTGCCCGCTTGTATGAGGTTGTGCAGCGTGTAGAGCAGGTCAATATACAGAGGAAAAAACAGGCTCCGGATCGAGTTTTAACAGGGAAGTCCTGGCATGATCCGGACTTGAAGATTCATCCGGAGCTGGCCTTGGATTACATTGTGGCACCGCCACAGATGGCTCACTATATGGATTGGAGCAGCCGAATTTATCAAATTTACCTGAAATATATTGCTCCGGAGGATATCCATGTGTATTCCATTGATGAGGTCATGATGGATGTGACGAACTATTTGCAGACCTACAATATGACCGCCCGGGAATTAGCGAAGACCATGATTTTGGATGTTCTGAACAGCACTGGAATTACAGCGACGGCAGGAATCGGCAGTAATCTGTATTTATGCAAGGTAGCCATGGATATTGGAGCCAAACACACAGCTCCGGACAAAAATGGGGTTCACATTGCGGAACTGGATGAACTGTCTTACCGAAAAACGCTTTGGAGTCACCGACCATTGACAGATTTCTGGAGAGTCGGACGGGGATATGCGAAAAAACTGGAGAAGCATGGTCTCAATACCATGGGAGACATTGCTCGCTGCTCTTTGGGTAAGGAAAGCGATTACTATAACGAAGATTTGTTGTACCGGCTGTTTGGCGTTAATGCGGAGCTGCTGATCGACCATGCTTGGGGATGGGAGCCTTGTACGCTTGCCGATATTAAATCTTACAAGCCGGAAAATAACAGCATTGGAGCAGGGCAGGTGCTGCAATGCCCCTACACCTTTGAAAAAGCTCGTTTAGTCGTTCGGGAGATGGCAGATTTGTTAGCTTTGGATTTGGTTGATAAAGGCTTGGTTACAGACCAGTTGGTATTGACAGTTGGATATGATATTGAGAATCTGAAAAATCCGGAGCTTCGCCGCCGCTATAAAGGGGAGATTACTACCGATCATTATGGCAGGGCTGTTCCAAAACATGCTCACGGGACGATTAATTTGGGTAAATATGGTTCTTCTACCAAGCGAATCTTGGAAGCAATAGGGGAACTGTACGATCGGATCGTTGACCCGGAACTGTTGATCCGCCGTATGAATCTGGTTGCCAACCATGTGGTATATGAAACGGATTTGTCCAAAGAAGAGCATTTTGAGCAAATGGACCTGTTTACAGACTATGAGGCTCTGCAAAAGCGAGAGGAAAGGGAAGCAGTTGAGCTTGGGAAAGAGCGTCGACGACAAAAAGCTTTGATTGTCATTAAGAAAAAGTTTGGTAAGAATGCCATTATGAAAGGTATGAATTTGGAGGAAGGCGCCACTGCGAAAGAACGAAACGGAACCATAGGAGGGCACAAAGCATGAAAGGAAAATATGATGATATGCTTTATTTGCCACATCCACTGTCGAAAAAGCATCCTCGCATGTCGAATCGAGATCGGGCAGCCCAGTTCTCTCCTTTTGCAGCGCTGACAGGTTTTGAATCCCGGATCCATGAAACGGCTCGTTTGACCGATACAAAGATCGAATTGGACGATTATGCCAGAGAGGAGATCAATCATATGCTGTGCCTTATTCAGGGAAAAAAGACGCAGCCATTTTTGATCACCTATTTTCGGAAAGATGACCGCAAGGCAGGAGGCATGTATATCACGCAGTATTCAGCAGTAAAAAAAGTGGATGCAGATGCTATGGAGCTGATACTGCCGGATAATAGCCGGATTCCATTTGCGAATCTTTACAGTATCCAAGAGTAAAATACAAAAAGCCCTCCCGGACAGGAGGGCTTTTTACTATTCAGGAAAGGCATAGTTTTCAATTTCCGCAGCTATCTGACGGAGTGTGCTTTGTAGTAGTGACGCATCGGCAGAGGTAAAGGGGCCAATAACAGTGAGAACGCAGTTTCCGTCAAAACTGATGGCAGAGATCTGCATACCGGGTTTCTTTTTTACAGGGCCGCCGAACATGCCGCCCGTGGGAATTAAAGAACCCAATGCTAGATCTGCGCAGGATAGGTTTCCTAAATTAGTTAGACCAAGGGACATTTTTCCATAAACTTTACCGGTTAGAAGCAGAAGAAGCCAAATCGGGAGAGTTCTTGTTACACTGTGAAGCAGGGGAATTCCTTCCAACCCAGCATAGGGATTTTGCTTCATCACTGTTGTCTGGCGGCATACTTCAGCCAAGGTATCAGAAAAGTTCCCGGGGACTCCCTGCGGCAAAGTGGTAGGTAATGCACCGGATAAATTGCATAAACCTTCGGATTCTCCATTCTTGCAATGGCGTCGAAGGTCCATCATAGAGGTGATGCTCATTGGAACATGGGGATCTGTTCCTTCGGTGTGAGCGTAAGCCTGATAGAATGCAGCAAGCAAAAGATCATTGGCAGTTGCACCGATTTTCTTTGCTTTTTGTCGGGCAGCAGACATTGTTGAAGCGGGGATGACCTGTCGAACAAAACGGAGAAAACTGTCTTCTGAGTCGGGGCAGGGATAAAGAGTATTGGTACTGGATAAAGGATTGTTCATCAAGGAAAGCGTTTCCTTCCAATTTAGCTTTTCGTAGGCTTGCTCTGCAGCACGATTTCCGTTTTTTACTTGAAGCAGATCGATCTGCTGGCGAAGCAAAAGATTATAAGCTTCCACCAATTTTGATAATAGATATTTTCCATCACTGCCGTCAACACAGAGATGGCTGATACGAACAACGATAGAACTCTTAACTTCATTTTGAACTAAGGTACAGTGTAATTGCGCTTGATCTTCCGGATGAATGGGGAGCAGAGACAGGCTGTAAGCCGTTATAGAAGGATCAGAGGAAGTAGGGATGTATTGAAAGTATGCGGAACATGGGATGTTTTCATTGATATGCCAGTGAGAACGAAGACCGCCGGGAACAAAGCTGCCATGAAGGATATCGATACGATTGATCAGTGAATAAGTAGCGGAACAAAGTATATCTGGGTCAACGATTCCTAGATAATCTAAAACAAAACGAACGGTGTTGTCATTGAATTCATGGACAAGATATTGAAGGCGTTCGCTAACGCCGGCAGGTTGATGTCGATTTTTATTCATTTTTTACCTCCTGTTTCAAACAGTTGGATTATAATACAGAGAAAATAAAAAAACAAGGTTTATTTTGTGAACAATGCGTCAAGAAATGAAAAGAGCAGAGCGTAAAAACGCTCTGCTCTTTTAGTCCAAAGTTTTTTGATATTCCAATGTATAGCCATTGGGGTCCGAGAAGAAGAAAGAATAAACAGGGAAACGGGGGTGCTGTGCAGGAGGACCTTTCAAATCGATTACAGCCCGTCCTTGTAGTACTTTATACATATCATCCACAGCCTGCACGGAAGGCAGATTGAAGGAAATACAAGCTCCACTTGCCATAGGTCGTTCAGAGCCATATTCCACAAAAGCCAAATAGCCATAACCGCAGTCGAACCAGACCGTATGCCCTAAGTCCTTATAAACAGGAAGCTCCAAAACGCTGCTGTAATATACCATGGTCTCTTGAATATTTTTGCAGGGGAAGAAAATTACGCTGGATTCCGGCTTCATTATAAACAGCTCCTTTGTTCTATACTTTTCTTAAGTGTAGCATGGATAGAATGAGGTGGCAAGGTGCATATAATAAAATCAGCCCAAAACAAGGTTTGGGCTGATTGAAATGCGATTGTAGATTATTCCCACTCGGCAAATCGGAATAAAAATCCGTCCACGAAGATGGTATCAAACCATCAAAACGCCGCTTTTCCAAGGATTATTCCGTATGTCCCAAATCTAAAATTCCGGTGCGGTATCAGTTTGGTATCAACCTGGTACCGGGCATGTATCTGTTCCATGCTTTTACTATTCTATCATGGGTAATGATACCTTTCCCTCACATTCCTAAAGACCGGCTTTGGTGTCATTTACTATTCTGCGGTCCAATTCTCATGCTGATTATCCGGCTCATCCTTAAGGTTTCTTCTTGTCGCAGCAGCCGTAGATTTTCTCCATCAGGTACTGACGGTTCACCCGGCCATTGACCACGATATAGCCCTGTTTCTTCATTTCTTCGTTCAGGCTTTTGATGATCCTGTAAGCCTCTGCTCTGGAAACTCCAAGCAGAGCCTGCACTTCATCTACCCTTGCAAACAGAGAATCTGCCATATGCATCGCTCCTTTCCTGTGGCGTTCCCTCGAAGAGCATCTTTATTGTACAACACAAAAAAATGTATGGCAAACTTGTCGCAGGTATTTTGAAGTATATTTTTGATTCAGCACACCAAATAACAATTGAGAAAAATAAAATGAGAGGCTCCATACAGCTTTATCTGCTGCATGGAACCTCTCTGATGTTTTTTCGGGATCATGAATCCCTTGCCATTTATCGCTTGCTATTTTTCTCGATAACTACATAATCCCAACCGAGACTATTGCAGCGGTCGCAGGTGTCCTTCGCTTTCTGGAAAGGGTCAAGTCGGCGTACCATATAGGAGCCGGTGTTCCGGTAAGCATCTACGCAGCGAGAACAAAGGCAACGGACGAATGCCCCATTCTTGGGTGAATAGTCCCAGAGACCATGGGTTTGCTTGAGCCCCCTGCGCAGCTGCTTGATTATCCGACGATCATCTACGAGACCGATGTACTTGCCGAGCTCGCACTGGTTGACGGTCCGAGGCTGTTCCAGCATGACCATGGAGGGCTTCGATAATCCAAATTCCTCTCCGAGGAAAATGTGCGACGGCAGCCACTCCTTCTTAATCGCCGTCGTAATGGGCGCGACGATGGTTGTCGGACTGTTTTCATTGAAACCGTTGTCCTGTGTAATGAGCACTGGACGAACGCCCGACTGTACGGAACCGGTTGTCTCGCCAAAGTCATACAGGTAAATCTGGAACTGCTTCACTTTTTGTGTCATCATTATTATCCCTCTCAAATATGTAATTTGAAGAGCGATGAAAAAGCCCTTCA
>JAGALG010000186.1 GCA_017848075.1 Oscillospiraceae bacterium
GATGCGGTAGAGAATAAGACCGATAAAACCATGAACGAGTTCCTGAAGAGTCTTGAAATTGACTTCTCCTTCATGTCCTACGCCCCAATTCTCTTTATTTCCGCAAAAACCGGCCAGCGTATTCCAAAACTGTTTGAAACGATCAATATGGTTTATGAGCAGAATGGCCGCCGTGTTACCACCGGTATGCTTAACGAGATGTTGGCTTATGCGACTGCCCGTGTTCAGCCGCCGTCTGATAAGGGCAAACGTCTGAAGATTTACTACATGACTCAGGTTTCCACCCGTCCACCAACATTTGCAAGCTTCGTAAACCGAGCAGATTTGTATCACTTCTCCTATCAGCGCTATCTGGAAAATCAGATTCGTGAGACCTTTGGTTTGGATCATACCCCGATCCGTATGTTGACCCGCGAAAAAGAAAAGTAGGTCTTGCGAACTGCTGAAACATATGTTACACTTATGTAAAAGCAGTTCCTTATAAGGAGAGATTGTATGAATTCAACTGTTCTGGCTGTACTTTGTAGTGCGCTTGTTGGCTACCTGCTGGGCAGCCTGAGCTTTGCGATCATTGTCAGCCGTATCTATGCCCATGATGATGTAAGAAACTACGGAAGCCATAATGCAGGCATGACCAATGTGCTGCGGGTTTATGGCCTTGGCCCTGCTGCTGCAACCTTGTTGGGCGATTTCGGCAAAGGAATTCTTGCTGTTTTTCTGGGCCGTCTGATTTTTGAAACTCTCGGTGTCAGTGGTATGGACGCTGGCTACATTGCTGGTCTTGCTGCACTCTTGGGTCATCTGTTCCCACTGTGGTTTGGTTTCCGCGGCGGTAAGGGAGTTTTGACCAGTATTGGTATCATGATGGCGGTTAATCCGCTGGTGATGGGTATGATTCTGCTGTTGCTGATCCCGTTTGTTCTGGTGGTACGCATTGTATCTCTGGCCTCTATTATTGGTGCGGCACTGTACCCTATCCTTACTTATGCAATGCTGGTATTCCAGAATAAAGATCCACTGTGGGATACGGTATTTGCTGTGATTTTTGCAGCACTGGTTATCTGGATGCATCGCAGCAATATCAAACGGCTGATGAATGGCACAGAAAAGCGTCTGACTCTGCCAAAAAAAGAGAAAAAATAACAGGCCTTATCTCCTTTTGCCCACAGCGAAAGGAGATTTTGCTATCCGACAACATGAGAAGAGAGGAACGAGTGAGCTATGGCGAAAATTGCAATCCTGGGTTCCGGTGCCTTTGGCAGCGCCCTGTCCATTATGTGCAGCCATGCCGGCCATGAGGTGGTGGTATGGAGTCGTTCTGCGGCAAAATTGCAGGAAGAAGAAGGACTGCGTTTCCACAGCAAATTACCAGGTGTGGCAGTCCCGGAGGATATCGTATTCAGCACCGATTTGAATTGTATCAAAGGTTGTGATCTTGTGCTCTTAGCGATCCCATCCTTTGGTATTCGGGAGAACTGCCGCAATATCCGTCCTCTGCTGGGGAAGGATGCAGTCGTTGTTTGTGCGGCGAAGGGTCTCGAAAAGGGCAGTTTTAAGGATTTTGTTACTGTCATTGAAGAGGAATTGCCGGACAACGATTGCGTAGCACTCTCCGGTCCATCATTTGCGGCAGAAATTGCAAGAGGAATTCCGACAACAGTTGTTGTTGCCTCCCGCAAACGGGAAGCGGCCAACCGGGTACAGGATCTTTTGATGAATCCTTCCTTCCGCATTTATGTCAGCGATGATATCATTGGTGTGGAGCTGGGCGGTGCCTTGAAAAATATCATTGCAGTCTGCTCTGGTATCTGTGATGGCTTGCTGGATCATGCAGCCAATACCAAAGCGGCTCTGATGACCCGTGGTATTACAGAAATTGCCCGTTTGGGAACTGCGATGGGCGGTCAGCAGGAGACCTTTGCCGGGCTGTCCGGTATTGGTGACCTGATGCTGACCTGTTCCAGCAATCAGTCCCGAAACTATCGCTTTGGTCAGCTGCTTAGTCAGGGAATGACAGTGCAGGCTGCCATGGAGAGTATTGGCATGGTTGTCGAAGGCTATTATGCTACCGGGACAGCTTATGAACTGGCTAAATCCATGGGAGTGGATATGCCGATCGTCAATCAGGCATATGAGGTTCTGTATAAGGGAAAAGAGCCGAAACAGGCCTTAGTCGATCTGATGGGGCGTCCAAAACGCCACGAATCGGAAGAAATTTGGCTGGAAAAGAAATAAAACGCAAAGAGCTGCCTTTGGCGGCTCTTTTTTCCTGCAATTCTTTTGACTTGAATGGGAAATCTATGTTACAATATTTTTGTATTGACTAATTCTTAAGGAGGAGCAGGCAGTGGCAAAAAAACATCAGGAATACGGTAACGAAAGTATCTCTGCTCTGAAAGGCGCGGACCGTGTCCGCAAACGCCCCGGCGTTATTTTTGGCTCAGATGGCTTGGAGGGTTGCGAACATTCCATGTTCGAAATCTTGTCAAACTCCATCGATGAGGCGCGAGAGGGCTATGGTAAAAAAATCATTATCACCCGCTATCGGGATCACTCTATTGAAGTAGAGGACTTTGGCCGCGGTATTCCAGTCGATTTTAACCAAAAGGAAAACCGTTATAACTGGGAGTTGGTTTTCTGCGAACTGTACGCCGGCGGCAAATATAATACCAATGCCGGAGAAAATTACGGCTTCTCTCTGGGCCTCAATGGTTTGGGCTCCTGTGCGACTCAGTATTCTTCCGAATACTTTGATGCGGAGATCTACCGTGATGGTTTCCGCTATGAACTGCACTTTGAGAAAGGTCAGAACATCGGCGGACTGAAAAAAGAAGCCAGCAATCGGAAACAGACCGGTTCCCGCCAGCGCTGGAAGCCGGATCTGGAAGTATTCACGGATATTGATATCCCGGTAGAATTCTATGAAAGCGTGCTGAAGCGGCAGGCTGTGGTAAATCCAGGCCTGTTGTTTGTGTTCCGAAATGAAACCGAGAACGGCATGGAAACCAAAGAATTTATCTATGAAAAGGGTATTGTGGACTATGTTGCGGAACTGGCCCATGAAAGTAATCTGACCACCATTCAGTACTGGGAAGATGAACAGCGCGGTCGTGACCGAGAGGATAAGGACGAGTATAAGGTTAAACTGTCTGTTGCTTTCTGTTTCTCCAATCAGGTCAACATGACAGAGTATTACCATAACTCCAGCCATTTGGAACATGGTGGTTCTCCGGAAAAAGCGGTGAAACAAGCCTTTGTATCCCAAATCGACCGTTACCTGAAACAGGGCAGCAAATATCTGAAGGGCGAAAGCTCCATCAAATATCAGGATATTGAGGACTGTCTGTTGCTGGTATCTTCCTCTTTCTCCACGCAGACATCTTATGAGAACCAGACCAAAAAATCCATTACCAATAAATTTATCTATGAAGCAATGACAGACTTCCTGAAACGACAGTTGGAAGTTTACTTCATCGAAAATCCGGACGAAGCGGTAAAAATTGCTGAGCAGGTTTTGGTCAATAACGCAGTCGCGAAAATGCGGAAAAGACCCGCCTGAATCTGAAAAAGAAACTGTCCGGTACCATCGATCTGTCTAATCGAGTACAGAAATTTGTTGACTGCCGCAGCAAGGATGTCAACGAGCGTGAGCTCTATATTGTGGAGGGCGACTCTGCGCTGGGTGCTTGTAAGTTGAGTCGTGACGCTCAGTTCCAGGCCATTATTCCGGTACGAGGAAAGATCCTCAACTGCCTGAAAGCAGACTATGATAAGATTTTTAAAAGTGAGATCATTTCCGATATTATCAAGGTATTGGGCTGTGGTGTCGAGGTGAAATCCAAAGCCAATAAGGAGCTTTCCTCCTTTGATATCAGCGGTCTTCGCTGGAATAAAATCATCTTCTGTACCGATGCAGACTATGATGGTTTCCAGATCCGTACACTGCTGCTGACGATGATTTATCGACTGACCCCTACCTTGATCGAAGAGGGTTATGTTTATATTGCGGAATCTCCGCTGTTTGAGATCATCGATAAGGATATGAGCTATTTTGCTTATACCGAAGCTGAAAAGACCAAAATCCTGGAGAAACTGGGCAACAAAAAAGTTACGATCAACCGCTCCAAAGGTCTTGGTGAAAATGATCCGGAGATGATGTGGATGACTACCATGAATCCGGAAACTCGCCGCTTGATCAAAGTAACTCCAACGGATGCACAGGCAACCGAGCAGATGTTTGATCTGCTGCTGGGTAATAATTTGGAAGGCAGAAAAGAATTTATCGCGGAAAATGGTGCCCGTTATCTGGATGTGGCAGATCTTTCCTAAACAGTACGAGAGAAAGGATGGTTAGCCTACTATGGCAAAAAAGAAAACAGAACCAAAAAAACCAAAGCAGACTTCCTCTCAGAGCAAGGCATACATTGAGAATGCCGGTGTTGTGCTGAATCAGGAGATCACCGATACTTTGGAAACCAATTATATGCCCTACGCCATGAGCGTTATTGTTTCCCGTGCAATCCCGGAGATTGACGGTTTTAAGCCTTCTCACCGAAAACTGCTGTACACAATGTATAAAATGGGCCTTTTAACGGGTCAACGAACCAAATCTGCCAATATTGTCGGTCAGACGATGAAGCTGAACCCTCATGGTGATGCTGCGATTTACGAGACAATGGTGCGTCTGTCCCGAGGACATGAGGCGCTGCTCCATCCTTATGTGGACTCAAAAGGTAACTTTGGTAAGGCATATTCCCACGATATGGCCTATGCGGCTTCCCGTTATACCGAGGCAAAATTGGATACTCTCAGTGGGGAGCTGTTCCGGGATATTGATAAGGATACTGTGGACTTTGTGGACAACTATGACAACACCATGAAGGAACCAACCTTGTTCCCGGTGACTTTCCCTTCGATTTTGGTCAACTCCAACTTGGGTATCGCTGTTGGTATGGCTTGTAATATTTGCTCTTTTAACTTAGAGGAAGTATGTAACACCACCATTGAGCTGATCAAAAATCCGAAGCATGATGTGAGCCTGACGCTGAAGGCGCCGGACTTTGCCGGCGGCGGTCAGATCATCTATCATCAGGATGAGATGGAAAAAATCTACGAAACCGGCCGTGGCTCCTTTAAGGTGCGGGCCCGTTATCGTTATGATGAAAAGAATAACTGTCTGGAGATCACGGAGATTCCTCCAACGACCACAACCGAGGCCATCATGGACAAGGTTGTGGAGCTGGTCAAAGCAGGAAAACTGAAAGAAATCTCTGATATGCGTGACGAGACTGACCTGAGCGGTTTGACCTTAGCCATTGATTTGAAACGAGGTGTAGATCCGGACAAGCTGATGCAGAAGCTGTACCGCTTCACTCCGCTGGAGGATAGCTTCTCCTGCAACTTCAATGTACTGATTGCCGGTACACCACGGGTTCTTGGCGTGCGCGCTCTCTTGGAAGAGTGGATCGCATTCCGTACAATGTGTGTAAAACGCAGAGTATATTACGATCTGGATAAGAAAAAGGAAAAACTGCACCTGTTAGAAGGTTTGGAAAAGATCCTGCTGGATATCGATCAGGCGATTCGTATCGTTCGTGAGACCAAGGAAGAAGTAGATGTGGTTCCTAACCTGATGATCGGTTTTGGTATTGATGAGATACAGGCAGAATATGTAGCAGAGATCAAACTGCGCCATCTGAATCGGGAATATATTCTGAAACGAACCAAAGAAATCGAGGAACTGAAAGCAGCCATTGAGGAGCTGGAGTCTATCCTTGGCAATGATAAAAAGGTAAAAAATATTATCGTTGCCGAGCTGAAAGAAGTAGTAAAAAAACACGGCAAACCTCGCAAATCGTTGTTGATTTATAAAGAAGATGTAAAGCAATATAATGAGGAAGAACATAAAAAAGCCGAGGAATACCCAGTGCATTTGTTCTTTACCAAAGGCGGCTATTTCAAAAAGATCACGACTCAGTCTTATCGCATGAGCTCTGAACAGTATTTGAAGGACGGCGATGCGGTACAGGATCATTTGGAGACAAGCAGTGGAATCAATCTGCTGTTCTTCTCGGATAAAGGTCAGGTATATAAGTCCAACGCTTCGGAATTTGTGGATACGAAGGCCAGCACACTGGGTGATTTTATTCCGGTAAAACTGGGCATGGACGAAGGCGAGGCAGCCAAGTTTATGGTCGCAACCAGTGACTATCAGGGTTTCCTGCTGTTCTTCTTTGAAAACGGTAAGGTGGCAAAAGTCAGCCTGAAAGCCTATGAAACCAAAACCAACCGGAAAAAACTGATCAATGCCTACAACACGAAGGCAGGTTCTCCTCTGGTTGCTGTTTTGGCTTTGACTGAGGAGCAGGAAGTGGAACTGACAGCTGATGGCGGCCGTGTGCTGATTTTCCACAGTGGTTCTCTGTTGGAAAAAACCACAAAGGATAGCCAGGGCGTTCAGGTCATGACGCTGAAGAAGGGTGACTTCGTGAAAAAGGCCCACATTTATGAGACCGGAAGTCTGGAAAATGACCATCGTTATAAAGCAAAATCTCTGCCGTCCCGCGGCAACATTCCGCCGGTGGTTCAGTTGACCCTGGAAGGTATGGGAGAATAAACAAAGGCTCTCTACATTTGGTGGAGGTTTATAAAACAGGTAATGGAGCGTATTCATGTGATACGCTCCATTTTTATATGCAGGATTTGAGGCAGGAACACACCAACAATATCATGGTGGTAAATTTAGAACCATGGCAGAATCTTGTTTTATTGCAGAAAGGTGGTATTTTCAAAACTCATACAATTCCTGAACTCAACGGTTGACCTCAACCGTCAGTTGCTTATTTGAAGCGATAACACAAACACGCATCGCTACCGTATTGCTTCGGTATCTGCTATAATTTGCTTACAACAACCGAAAGGAATGATTGAGATGATCAACAAGAGACATGTTGGAAAACGGATCGCATGTGGCCGTAAGAAGCTTAAGCTATCACAAGCGGATTTGGCTGATAAGATGAATGTCAGTCCACAAGCTATCAGCAAGTGGGAAACGGGGGTTTCCCAAACTTAAAGATACCACACTAAAACCCACGCTTACATTACTTCCAAACAATACAATTTTGGAGGTAAACCCTATGAAAAAGCTGATTTCCTGCGAATATAACTTCGATAACTGCTGTGTGGAACTGAAATTCACCGATGGCAGCATGATTGCGATTGATACTATCGCTGTGGAGAATGAAGTTGCCGATAATATGTATCAGAGGTCGGAACTGGATTATCTGATCTACAATGACCCGATAGCATATGCTGATCTGATACTGAACGGCGATCCGGCAATATATTTGAAAACAGTAACTGAATATAAATCTCTTGATTAATAGAGAGTGGTTAAGCCGCCTGTACAAGCACTGTGCTTGTGCAGGCGGCTTTCTTTCGTCTTAATACAGATTTAATGCCAGTTTTTATACGCTAATACCCATTTCATGGATGAAGTGCGATAATAAATACAGAATACTCCCAATGGAGGGATGGGCATGATTACGATAAAAAA
>JAGALG010000024.1 GCA_017848075.1 Oscillospiraceae bacterium
AACTGCAGTTACTTCACCATAATCATCGACCAGCACCACATCTTCGTCACTGCTCTTCCAAATCAAATCATCTTCCTCATAACCGTCAGGCAAGGTAAAATCGATTTGGTAGATATCGTCCAGAAGCAGAGTTACCGACTCTTCTGTGAAACTGAGTCCTTCTGTTTCGGAACTTTCTTCATTGCTGCTTCCAGCTCCCTGATTTGGCGTTGCTTCTGTTCCCACTGACTGTGTGCCAGTAATGCCGGCATTACTTGAACCCGCTGCTTTCAGGAAGTTGGAGATTGCATCTGCCATTGCTTCTGCAACTGCCTCCTGATAATCATCATCGATCAGTTTTCGGTACTCTTTATTGTTGGACATGAAGCCGCCTTCTGACAGAATGCCCACGAACTGCGGATCACGAGTCACATAGAATACATCGTAGCGGGATCCACGGTTATTGGTATCCAATGCGGAACTGATTGCTGAACTCATTTTCGTTGCCAAAGACTGAGCAAATGGATAGAAGTAGTACACTTCTGTACCGGTCGCACTGGAAGATGCCGAGTTATGATGCACGGAAATATAGATTTGTGCATTAAAGGCCTGTGCTTTTGCCAAACGAGTATCCATATCCATGGTCGTGTTGATCGTATTCAACAACAGAACCTCTGCACCTTTGCGTTCCAGTTCTGCTGCCAGCTGTTTCGCAATGGCCCAGTTGATGTGCTTCTCCTGATAATTTGGATTAAAGCCCGGTGCACCGTTATCCTGGCCACCATGACCCGGGTCAACTACAATACGAGCTCCCTTGATCTTCGTTGGGTTATTGAAGCGGAATACGATTGCACCCTCTTCGTGGTATGCCTTGTATCCCAGGAAAGCACCTTGTGATTTCAAACCAAGAACAAGTTTCGTATCGCTCCATGTCGCAGAACTAAACAGCGGATTCTTAGTCAAGGAAGCAATGTCCTCTGTTACAGAAACCGTATATTTAAAATCAATGGAGAACTTCGTCTTACTGTAAGACGGAATAAAAGGTACTGGCTGCTCTGAGTTCAGAATCACATAAGTGTAGTCCTCATCAGCCTTCACTGTCATGCCCGTAATCTTGTTGTTAGCAACATATGCATTTGGATCTGAGATCGCAGCAATATCGCTGCTATAAACACGAACACCCGAAGCAAGCTTATAGAATTTCTTTACCTCATCACCGGATTTGTAAGTCACTTCTTCACCGACCGCATAATCCAGTGTACCTTTTGGAAGACGATAGTTGCTGGAGGTTGGGTACGGGCCAATCTCATTGGTTGGGAATGTGATCGCCTGATCCGCTGTAACACGAACCAAAACGCCATCCTCAACGATTGCCAGTTTATTCACTGTCACGCTGGCGCCCTGCATGGTTTTGGTAACGCCCTCCCAGGTTGCAGTCACAACGATATTACCCAAATTCTGTACTTCACGAGTTGCATTCGGTACGACAAAGGAACCGGTATAGCGTTTGTAAGTGGTACCTCGAAGATCTTCATCACCACTGGTCTCATCCACAGACATAGGATAATTCTGTCCGTTTACAGTGAACATGACGCTGGAGTTTTCATATGCAACCGCTGTAACGGAAACCTTCATTCCACCTTCAACTGCCATTGCACCGGTTGGGTTCACTTCTTTCAATACCTGAACCTGACGATTGATGGTAAAGGTCATCGTTTTTGCTTTGTGCGTGAAGGTATACTTATTTTCACCTGGCTGCAGATCCACTGTATAGGAGAAGAAGCCGTTTTCATCGGTTTCCACTACCTTTCCATCCACAACAACATCAGCATTGGGATCCGATGCACCCTGGAAGGTATAGGTTTTATCTGTAGTAGAAATATTCAGCTGCGTTGGCTTCGAGAAAGCCAGCTCTGTCAGAATATGTTCTTTCTTAACATTATCCGAGAAATAGTCCATCAACAAGGTGGTACTGTTCTGTGGATTCGCCACCAAATCGCTGAGAGACTGGAAGGCGCTTCCCTGCAGATTACTGCACTCCTCCAAAGCGATCATCTGACGAGTCAGCTGATCGTGAGCAGCCCAGCCTGCTGAAATGTCTGTCGTACAAGCCCGCTCCGCTGCATGAATCATATAGACAGGAGTTTCCTTCTCTGCAGCCAAAGCATCCCACCATTTCGCTATGGTATCAAAAGGCATCGTGGTATCCGCAGTTGAAGTAAAGTTTGCTACTGCAATAAAGTCCACTGCGCCTTCTTCCAGCAAAGCTTTGCTGTCCAAATTGCTTCGCTTCCAACCCAAGGTTTCTGCCGGAATATCCACGCCAGCTTCATCGTTAGCCAAAGTCGCCCAAATTGCATCGGTCAAAAGACCTACCTGGGTGTTCGGGTTGTATTTTCGAACCAGCTCTTTCGCAGAATTTACCATCATCCGAGCATTGTCCTGTAGATACTGCTCATAGCTGCGGCCTGCACCATATTTCATGTAATCCGAATAGGAAGCGACAACCTCTGGATTTTCACAGCCGGTCAATAGGATACCATCCAGATTATAGTTTTTAACCAAATCGATATAGGCATCCTCTGCCAAATTGGCACTCTCTGTATTTTTCAGTTCACTGCGGCTGATACTGCTGCCATCTGCATACAGGGAAAGGTCATAAACACCATAAAGGAATAAGCCTTTTTCCCTTACGGCCTGGCACAGATATGCAAGTGCATCAAAGCTGCTGTAAGAGCGAATGGCTTCCACGGAAAAGACCGAACCTTTTTCAGTCAACAGCGGAACAATGATGGTATTCATCTCATATCCTTCCGCCTGTTTTAACATGGCGTCAATCTCCGCCCGCTGTTCTTCGTCTGTTTTTAACGGATCTGTCAGAAAGTCAACTCCTGCGTTGACAACAACAGCACGCATTTTATCCGGTTTATTGAAGGAAATCAGCTCCTCCTCCGGAATCAGAGTTTCTTCTGTGTTGCCTTCATTCTCATCCGTCGCTTCCTGTTCCGTTTCTGGGTCGACAGATTCAGGAAGGTTCTCTGTCTCTGTATTCTCTTCTGTCGTTTCCTGTTGTTCTTCCTGCGCGCTGTTATCCAGAACAGGTTGATCCTCTTCCCGCATGAGAAAAGCTGCCGTTCCAGCACAAACCGTTATGAACAGGAAGGCCGCAGACAGTGCCAAAGCTAGCTTCTGCATCTGCTGCATTGATTTTTTCTTTCTTTTTCTTGGCAAAGGGCTCCCCCCTTTTTATTTTAAAACTTCTTTCAGATTGTTCATTTCTTTATTCATCTGACTTTGAACGGAAGTAGATGGAAGAAAAACAGAATCATAACGGAAAAGGACGAAGCCCTCATAACTTTCCTCTTCTCTTGCTGTTTCCACCATACGACTTAATAAATCAGAATTTTGCTTCCACTCATTCTTGCCTTCACCGGCCCATGTGTCCTCAACCCCCACTTTATAGGGAGCAAGTCCGATCAACAGGTCAACCGAGGAAAGCCGAATCAAAGAATTCCAGGCCTTTACCGTCTCCTTGTAAGGGCTGGTTTCATTTTCAAAGCCAAAATAGATTTGAGGACAAATATAGTCCACATAGCCCGGCTGTGACAGCCATAGGGCAACATCAATAAACTGTTTATTGTAGTTATTTTCTAAATTTCCCTGTGGACTGATACCGAAGCGAAGCGTATCATCCGCTTGATGAATAGTCTGATAAACTGCCAGAACTAATTCATTTACATTCTGCCGTCTCCAATCCGCTAAAGACAATTTTCCACCGGATTCTTTATAAGCAGCGTAAGAATCTTTATCAAAAGCTTCATCTGTGGTCGGATAGAAATAGTCATCAAAATGGATTCCATCTACACCGTAGTTCTCAACGATCTCTCGCACGCCGTCTGTAATTAGCTTCTGGGCCTTTTTACTGGCTGGGTCAAAGTAGATGCCCCCACCATATTCAATGGCATCTCCGGTCTTCAGGTAGCTATGTACTACATTCCCGGAAGACAGTTCTTTGTTATAATTCGTATTACGGATACGATACGGGTTGATCCAAGCTTCGATCTGTAAACCTCGATTGTGTGCTTCCCGTACCATGATCTTTAGGGGATCAAAGCCAGGAGCCTCGCCCTCAACACCGGCTGCCAAATAAGACCATGGGAAGTACTCCGATGGATAGATGGCATCCGCATAGGGCCGTACTTGCACGATAACTGTATTTAGTCCCATCGCGGTTACATTGTCAAAAGCTGCAGAAATATTTTTCGTAAAAGCATGCTCTGTTTTTCCCTGCAGCATCGTTTGGAATTCAAAATATGAGAACCATACTGCTCTGATTTCCTTTTGAGTCACAGGCCTCTGTTCCGGCGGCTGCTCCGTGTTTTCTTCCTGTAATGGAGGCTCCGGCTCTATTGGTTGTATCGGTTCCTGTGTTATCGGTTGCTGCACCGTTGGTGGTGTGATCGGTTCAACCGAAGGCTCCTCATTTTTCTCTGCTTCCACCGGAGGATCTTCCGCTTCTATTTCTTCTTTCGTTTCGGATTTCTCCTCTTGGATCGGCTCTGTAAACTCTGGTCGTTCGGCAGGAAAATCTTCCTGCTGGTCCAAATTTTCCTCTACCTGCAATTCACTGCGCTCTGTCAGTTCTTCCACTGACAGCCTTGGCGTATCGCTGCAGGCTGTTTGCAGCAGCAACAGAGCAGTCAAGAGCAATATTGTCCATTTTTTCATTTCTCTTCCTCCTGACGCATGATTCTGTCCTTGCCACTGTATGCCGGTCTGTAAGGCAATATGCGCTGATTCTTTTGTCACCCTCTAAGTTTACACTGATTTGTTTACAAGGTCAAGTCGACAGCTTTTGTTTCCCTTCGACGAATTTATGAATTTTTTATGAAAGACGAAAAAAAGAGACCGTGCGTTACTACGCACGGTCTCTTTGGAATTTCTTTCTATTTTACAGATGCCGGGAGCAGCAGTTTTACTGCCTTTTTATTTGGATCATATTCTTTCAAACAATCCCCATTATGTTCAACTGCTTCTTTCGTGATGGTGATACGCACAATACCTTCTTCCGATGGACTGTTAAACATCAGCTCATCCAAGGTTTCTTCCATGATGGCACGCAGACCGCGAGCACCTGTTTTACGCTCCACTGCTTTTTGAGCGATTGCCTGCAGAGCTTCGTGGGTAAATTCAAGCTGGATTCCTTCCATAGCAAACAGCTTCTGATACTGCTTCACTAAAGCATTTTTAGGCTCGGTGAGAATACGGATCAAACCGTCCTCATTCAGTTCTGTCAGCGTCGCAATAATTGGCAGACGGCCAATCAACTCTGGAATCAAACCGAATTTCACAAGATCCTGTGGGG
>JAGALG010000187.1 GCA_017848075.1 Oscillospiraceae bacterium
ACAAGGGTAAGATGAAGACTGCTTTTTCAAAGAAATTCATGGAAATTTCTTTATTCTACTTTCTTTTATGGTATAATAATTGTAAAACAATTATTATACCATATGTCCAAGACGATCCGCGCTGCAAAATGCATCGCTGCCGCCCTGTAATGGACGATGATACCCCTGCAAGCTTTGCTTTTGTGGTATCATAACTGTAAAACAATTATTATACCATATGTCCAAGACGATACGCGCTGCAAAATGCATCGCTGCCGCCTGTAATGGACGATGATACCCCTGCAAGCTTTGCTTTTGTGGTATCATAACTGTAAAACAGTTATGATACAGGATGTCCAAGGCGATGCGCGCTGCAAAATGCATCGCTGCCGCCTGTAATGGACAATTATACCCCTGCAAGCTGCGCTTTTGTGGTATAATAGAGATATCAAAAGATAGGGAAGCGGTTTTCGCTTCTCGGTTGTGAGGTACCTATGACAGAAAAAATTCAGGCGTTTTTCGCCTCTAAGAAAACTCAGGCGCTGTCGCTGCTTTTGGGTTTCCTTTCTTTAATTTTGGCTCTCCTATGCTTTTTGGCACCGCTGAGCCGGGAAAAATGGGCTGTGGAATCGCTGGGTGAAATGACCGCTCAGCAGTTGTCTCCATTGGCTATGTCCATGACCCACTACGAGCCACAGCGACTGCGCTACTTGCTGGCAACAGAAAGCACAGGTCCAACCTACGATAAGCTGGTAGAACTTTTGGCGCAGGCGAAGGAGGAATATGGTTTCTCTCGTCTGTATCTGGTCCATCGCAATAAGGCTGGAACGCTGGCTTGCTTGGCAGATGCGGATTATGGCAAGGACAGCGGTTTTGTGCCCGGACAGATTTACGAGCAAGGCTATATCAATGGGGACTGCATGCGACAGATGACTCAGATTTTGCGAGGCCGAGCTGGCAGCTCCTATTTGGAAAGCATTTTCAATGGAAATCTGGTTTTGGCCTTTGCACCATTGGTGGACGAGTGCAGCGGCGAAATTTTAGCTGTTCTTTGTGCGGATGCACCGCTGAGCTACACCAATTTCAGCGAGGTTTATGGAATCCATTTGGGACAGGTAGCAGAAGTTCTTTCTGCGGTCTTTATTGCCTGCTTTGTTTGCTTCTTCATTGGCCGCAGCTTCTCTGCGGAGCAGAGCAAGGTGACCAAGAGCGAAATGACCAATGGCCGTTGGTTTACCCGCCCGTTGGTTTCTCAACAGGAAAACAATGTCTATATCGATCCACTGGACGATGTGGACCCAAACGATTATCTTTAACAGGAAAGGGGAGTTTGCGTCATGCTGGACAACAAACATGAAGCAGTACAGGAAGTGCTGGATCAGGTGATCGCGATTGCAAAGCCGGAGGCAGTCTTCCTCTATAACTGTAAATATGATCTTGACGGGGATTTGATCTCTTTCAAGCTGTGCGTCATCTGTGAGTATGACAACAAACGGCGACTGCTCAGCGAGATCTTTGATGTGGACTGCGATATACCTTTCGATATCCTTCTCTATACCAAAGAACAGTTCAAAGAGCTGAGAGACGATACGGCGGCTTTTGCGAACCGAATCTGTACGAAAGGAAAGATGCTGTATGGCCAAGAATAATCGCCATGTGTCCAAGGACAGTAGGCAGTATTTCGACTGGCTGGATCATTCCAGTGCCGATTTGATTGCAGCATCGTTACTGAAAGAGGATGACCGCTGCTATGATCTGGCGGCTTTCCATTGCCAGCAGTCCATCGAAAAGGCGCTGAAAGCCTATATCCTCCTCCGCTCCGGTCGTTTGGTGGACGGCCACAACCTGACATGGCTTTGCCGTCAGGCCAAGAAGCACCACAAAGGCTTCCAGCAGTGGTTTGAAGAAAGCGCTGATTTGAACCAGTGCTATATTGAGACCCGCTATCCGGCCGACGTGGATAAGGAGATCACCTACAAAATGGTGCAGGACTTCTATACCATGGCAAAGGATATGTACCGCTTTATCTTTGAGCAGGTCGATCAGGAGCTGGACCGCCGGGAACAGGCGGAGGAGCGAATCTCCCGCAGAAAGTAAAAACAAACAGCCTGTGCTGCGGCACAGGCTGTTTTCTTATGCTTTTGTTTTGTTGTATTTTCTGACATACAGGAGCGCAACCAAAGTAGCGACAGCAAAGGCAGCAAAAGCCAAGATGAATGGTAGCAGAGGATTGGTGTCGTAGATCAGACCGGCAAAGAGAGCACCGAAAATACCACCCATTGAGTTCATGGCTTGATAGAAGCCCATGACCTCGTTGCTGTTTTCACTATTGGAACGCATGGCGCACATATTCTGCAGCAGCGGCAGACGCATGGCATTAAAGGTGAAGAAGACAATATCCACCACAACAAAGGGGATCAGACTGTCGAAGAAGAGAATTGCACCCAAAGAGAGGGAACAGCAGAACAAAATCGGCAGGAAGCTGCGGTTGGTATCGGTTTTTCTCTGAAGCCATACACAGATACTGGAGTTGGCAAGAATTGTGACGACAGCAATGACTGCTTTAAAGATACCATTGTAGGCAGAAGACAGATTAAACTGATCTTTGATGTAGTAATTGAAGCACTGATCAAAGGAGTTCTGTCCGATGCTGGTCAGGGCGATAATAGCGAAAATCAAAGCCAACATTGGTGTCATAAAGCGACGGGCTGCGGCGAAGGCACGGAAGGGATTGGCATCCTGAATAGATAAAGGCTTGTCCGGTTTATGCTTGTAAGGGGTGTCATCCTGACAGATAAGCAAAGGCAGCAGAGCACAGGCAATCAGAACAAGGATCTGAATGATAAAAGCGGTCTCCGTGGAAATGACGCCCAGCATGCCGCCAACAAAGTAACCGGCTGCGCTGGCTACATTCTGCAGTGTGATCATCGTGATCAGGTTTTCACCACGACGGGTCGGATCCTGTGTGGTATTGATGATGTAGTTGGACAGGGCAACGAAGACACCTCCGGCAAACATGCCACCCACCATACGGCCAAGAATAACCAAAATTTCTGTGTAAGCCGAGACAAAGATAATTTGACCAACGGCATAGCCCATACAACCGATGAGAACGATCAGGCGAGTGGGGATGTAGTTGCACAGGCGTCCCCAGAAGGGAGCAAAGAGGAAGTTTGCTGTCATCATCGCAGCCAGTGCAACACCAAACATGGAGCTATCCAGCTGTCGTTCCACAATAAAGGTCGGAGTAACCGGATGAGCAAAGTTTGCGGCAAGAGAAAAAAGAATCACCAGAGAGAAAAAGAGGGGTTGATAGTATTTCGTTTTCGTAAAAATACCTCCTTGGAACAAATTCACAACAAAAGTATAGCCTTAGTTCAACAGAATGTCAAACCAAGGCCATACTTTTCTTTACATTTTTTCGTGAGCGATGTAATCATTCACCTGTTCTTTTAAGAGAGAGAAGGGGAGTTCACCATTTTCCAGAATAGCTTTGTGGAAAGCCATTTCTGTGAAGCGCAGTCCCAGCTTTTCCTGGGCCAGCTGACGCAGCTCCAGAATTTCCACGCAGCCCATATAGTAGGACTGGAAGCAGGCTGGATCTCCGACCAACTGATTATAGATGGAGCTGACATCCTCCAGAGCAAGATACTGCTGAATGTATTCCTGGGTTTCCTCCAGAGTCCAGCCCTCATAATGGATACCAATATCGCAAATAGCGATCAGGCAGTTTTGGAACAGACTGTAGTTCTGCTCCAAAGCGATCAAATCCGCATCCAAATCCGTTAAATAGTTCAGTGCCAGCATTTCCACATATGTGGCAAAGCCTTCGGAGTAGCCGGGAATGGAAACTTTCTGCCGGAACGGATCATCCAGATTTTGCAGCACATAATTGGTCTGGTACAAATGTCCGGGCAAACCCTCGTGTGCAATCGTAGAGAAGGTGGAAAGACTGTCGGTTTCCAAATTGCTGTTATTGGGATTGACCCGAATTTTTTGAGTTTGTGTGCTGTCCAGTGGTGGAACGACATAATATGCTCCGACTCCGTCTACAGCAAGCTCAGGATCGAGATAACTAATCGTATAGTCTACCGGATCAATATACGGGAAGTTTTGAGAGGAGAAGCGTTCCAAGTCCTTCAAAATAGCGCTGAGCCCCTCGTAAGAGGTGGATTTTTCTCCGGAAAGATAGTTTCGGTAGCTTTCGGGATCTTTGGCCGCAATGGTGGTGATCTCTAAAATGCTGCTGTCCAAATAGCGCTGGAGCAGCTTTTTGGATTCGGATACACTGCGGTCGCTGCCGCTGCGTTCCCGGAACAGCAGCTCGTAGTATTCCTTGCCGCCTTCCCAATAGCACAAGCCCATCTGATTATTTTGACTGCCCATCAGGTTTTGGATCGTATCCCGAATCTCCGCATAGGCAGGGAGAACACAGTCCAGAAAAATCTGACGAGCCTGCGTTTTGTACTCCTCTTTTTGTGCTGCATTCAGCAGCTCTGTGCTGTCCAGATTATGGCAAACCGCCGCCAGCAGGGCAGAGTCCTCGCCGGAATCCAAAATTTTCTGACAATAAGCAATGGTTTCCTTGGCGGCTGTATCGGGCATAAAATAGCCTTTCTCCGCTTGTAGGATCGTATAATCCAGCATGGAGGAAATATAGCGAGGAATATCCTGCATCAGCAGCAGGTAATCATCAATGTCCTGCTGCTTGTAAAAGGTAAACTCCATCAGCAGAGAGGCCACATCATTCTGCAGACCCTGCATCGGGGAGAAGGCGCTGCTCATATAAGCAAAATCGCCCTCCATTGAGTCGATTGCCAAATCCAACAGATACTGATAAAGCTGATAGGTTTCCTGTTGCTCCGGAGTCAGCAAATCGTAGTCAAAGCTCTCCAGTTCTTCCTTCAGCTTCTGATTGCTTTCCCGGGACTCCTTTAGGTAGGCTTCGTCGATGGCAGCCCCCAAAGAGACCTCAACGGCAGAGGGATCAATGTCATAGACTTCAGGCTTCAGCAGTGTATAGTGGAGGGACAGATAATCTTCCTCCATCGTGCTGATAAAATCTTTCAGAATGAAGGCATCAAAAGCCTGCTGCGTTTCCAGAGCCGGATCGACAGAGGGCTCCTCGAAAGGAAGCTCTGGCATTGTGTCGACAGAACCGCTTTCTCGTTTTTGGCAGCCTGCCGCGGAGACACACAGCAGAACCGCCAGAAGCAAAGCGCAAAGGCGCGTCCATGGTTTCATAGCATACTCCTTTCCTATGGCTAAAGAAAAGGGCATCCTTACGATGCCCTTGCTGTTATCAGTATATTACTGAGCTCGGATAAACATACCATCCAGTTCTACCGGTTGAGCATAACCATGATGAAGTGCATCATAGCGCAGCCACAGGTATACTTCGGTCTCAGCAGCATGAATGTATGGGTTCAGGAAGATATGGCCGATGACGATGATGCTGGCCAGCATATTCCAACCAAAGAAGGACAGATCAAAGACGAAAAGATCCCATTTGCGTCCATTCATCATTTCTCTGGAAAGTTCCAGTGCTCTTTCGCTTGAGATGTTGGGATTTTCTGCAAGAATGTACGGAACCATACGGTATTCATAGGATTTGACAATACCGGGGATCACGAACAGCAAGCTCCACAGGAAGATATACAGATCCCGAAGAAACATGGTTTTTACCACATTTATATAGTTGCCGCCGGTAAAGCCGTGGAACAGCTGATCCAGATTGGTGGGCTGGAAACGACTTTCCATATAGAAACGGTGATGGCCTACTACCAGTGGATTGCCGATGAAGGTGCTATACAGCACGGCCAGAACCATGGCGATCAAAACGACAACAAGCACAACAAAACCAACAAGAGCACTTGCAGAAGGATCATGGAAGGGGAGGGATTCGTAGAAAGTTTCACCACTTTCCAAATTGTAGGTGATACTGGAGCCTCCACCGCTGTTCAGGCCACCTCCGGTCAAAAGACCGACGATCAGTGTTGCCAGAACTGCCTTCCAATAAAAATTCTTCAAAGAAGTTTTGGCATAATCTTTTAAGACTGGGCGATCCCACTTAGCGTGTTCATACATAACAACGACCTCCTTTTTCTCACAAACAAACTCTCAAAAGGGCAGAGCTGTTCTGCCTTAAGATAATCCTATCACATTTTGTCGTGATTGCAACTGTTTTATAAAAAGTTTACAGAATAAAAAAAGCAGCCATCCTTTCGGATGACTGCTTGAAAATGCAAAGCAGAAATTATTTCAGTTCTACGGTTGCGCCAGCTTCTTCCAGCTGTTTTTTCATTTCTTCAGCGTCTGCTTTGGAAACTGCTTCTTTAACAGTTTTTGGAGCTTCGTCTACCAGAGCTTTAGCTTCTTTCAGGCCCAGACCGGTCATTTCTTTAACCAGTTTGATTACGCCCATTTTGGAAGCGCCAGCAGAGGTCAGAACAACGTCGAATTCGGTTTTCTCTTCTACAACTGGAGCTGCAGGACCAGCAACAACTGCTACAGGAGCAGCAGCGGTAACGCCGAATTCTTCTTCGATAGCTTTTACGAGTTCGTTCAGTTCGAGAACGGTCAGGGTTTTAACT
Source organism: Oscillospiraceae bacterium (assembly GCA_017848075.1). GTDB lineage: Bacteria > Bacillota > Clostridia > Oscillospirales > Ruminococcaceae > Negativibacillus. Next base: position 6,573 of record JAGALG010000187.1, read on the forward strand.
TCTTCTACAATGTTAAGGATTTTTTCAGAAGCCATGATAATACCTCCATGAATATTTTTAAAATAAATTTAGGTTCGGCACAGAGGCCGAGAACTCAGAGTGAAGAACAGCTGATTATTCAGCAGCTTCTTCTGCAGGAGCAGCAGCTTCTTCAGCTGGAGCTTCCATTTTTTCAGCGATTGCGTTAATAGCGCAAGCCAGACCTCTGAGGTTACCGGTGAGGGCGCTGAGCAGCATGGACAGCAGACCTTCGCGGTTAGGCAGTTTAGCAAGTTCTTCAACTTCTGCCTGGCTCAGAACTTTACCGTCGCAGAAACCAGCTTTAACGGAGAAAGCACCTTTGGAACCTTCTGCGTATTTGCAGAGGATACGAGCTGCAGCAACTGGATCATTTTCAGATACTGCCAGTGCGGTGGTGTTTTCCAGAACGGAAGACATACCTTCGTAAGCGGAATCTTTGAGAGCAAGACGGAGCATGGTGTTCTTAACAACATGGTATTCTACGCCAGCTTCACGCATTTCTTTACGGAGCTTGGTATCATCAGCAACATTGATACCTTTGTAGTCTACCAGTACGCCGGCTACAGAGTTGTTTACTTTCTCTTTCAGCTCAGCGACATACTGCTGTTTCTGAAGCAAAACTTTTTCGTTTGGCAAATCAATTCACCTCCTGAAGTTTTTGTTCAGGTGCAAGTTAAAAAGAAAACGCCCTTTCCAGAAAGGAAAGAGCGAATGAATTCATCGGAAGTCCCACGGGGACCGTCAATTTCATCACTTTTTCCTCGGCAGGCAGCTTCCATCGGAAGCCTTTCAGCATATGCACCTGCTGTCTATGGAATTATGACAGCTTCATTATTATAAGCGATGAATGTGGCTTTGTCAAGCGCTTTTTTCAAGTTTTTTCGCATTTTGTAGCCATTTTTTTCGATTTGTGCTAAAATGATTATGACACAAATTTTAAGGCGCTGCTTTTGTGCAGATTGAACGGAATCGGAGGGGGCTCTCACCATGAAACGAAAAGAACTGGCCCGTCATGGCTGGAAAAGCATTTTACAGCGGCGGGATTTTCATTGCTGCTGGGAGAAAAACGGACAACGGGGTGAAGCTGCTCTGATCCATATTCTTAAGACTGCCAAAACGGGGCTTGGACAATTTCGGGGAGAAGAAGTGGTGATCTATCGGGATGATTACCATTGGCTTCAGATTGTCATGCCGGAGCAGCATTGGTGGCTGACTGCGATGGTGGATGAAAAGGGACAAATTACCCAGTACTATTTTGATATTAGCTTGGAAAATCATCTGCTGGGCAGCGGAGAAAGCTGGTTTTGGGATATTTACCTGGATGTGGTGCTGATGCCGGACGGACGGCTGGATTTATTGGATGCCGATGAGCTGGATGAGGCTCTGGAACAGGGTGACATCACACAGGAACAGCATCAGCTGGCTCATCAGTGGACGAAAGAGTTGATGACAGAACTTCCAAAGAATCTGCCACGATTGAAGGCCTTTTGTGAGGAACTGTTTATGCAGTTGAAAGAGAGGGAAGTTGGATGATTCTTCTTATCTCCGGTGCAAGCCACACAGGAAAAACGGCTCTGGCGCAGAAATTGCTGGAGCGTTATCACTATCCCTATCTGTCCATCGATCATCTGAAAATGGGACTTATTCGCAGCAGACAGACAACTTTGACCCCAACAGACGATGAGAAGCTGACAGACTATCTATGGCCTATTGTGAAAGAAATGATTAAAACGGTAGTGGAGAACCAACAAAACCTCATTGTCGAGGGCTGCTATATTCCTTTTGATTGGGACAAGGATTTTTCCACAGACACACTTGCGCAGATCCGTCACATTTGGCTGATTTTTAGTGAGAGCTACATTCGTACACATTGGGATGATATTAAGCGCTATGCTTCTGTTATTGAGCGGCGGATGGATGATTCCGATTTGTCCATGGAACAGTTGATTCTTGAAAATGAAGAAATACTCCGACAATGTCAACGGTATGGTTGTCGGTATATTCTGGCAGATGAATCTTACACCGTGGACTATACTTTTGAAATATGATATAATAAAACGAATCTAATGGAAAGGACGGACGGAAACTATGCCAGATCGTTCCAAATTTCTTCCGGTGTGTATGGCCGACGCCAAGGCGAGAGGCTGGAACACAGTGGACTTTGTATATATTATTGGCGATGCCTATGTGGATCACCCCAGCTTCGGCGCAGCCATTGTTTCCCGTGTGATTGAATCCATGGGTTTTTCCATCGGTATCATTTCTCAGCCGGTGAAGCCAGCAGATTATCAGATTTTTGGCCAGCCGAACCATGCCTTTTTGGTAAGCGGCGGCAATATTGACTCCATGGTGGCTCATTATACTGCTGCCAAGAAAAAACGCAGCGACGATGCCTATACCCCGGGCGGTCGTGCCGGCCGTCGTCCGGACCGTGCGACGATCGTGTACAGCAAGATGCTGCGTCAATTGTATCCGGACAGTCCGATTTTAATCGGTGGCTTGGAGGCCTCTCTCCGCCGCTTTGCTCATTATGACTACTGGGACGATGCTGTTCGTCCTTCCATGCTGCTGGATTCCGGTGCTGACCTGTTGATGTATGGCATGGGCGAAAAAACCATTCACGAGATCTGTACTTGCTTCCGGGAGGGGAAAACACCGGCAGAAATGCGGCATATCCGCAATGTATGCTATCTCTGCAAACAGTCGGAGCTGCCGGCTGATTATGTAACCTGCGCCTCTTTCCAGAAGGTCAGCGAAAACAAGGTTTCCTACGCTAAGGCTCATCAGATCCAGACCATCTGGCAGGATGCAGTCTATGGTAAACATATTGTACAGAAACACGGCGATGACCTCTATTTGGTGCAGAATCCACCACAGCCGACCTTGACCCGGGAAGAGTTGGATCAGGTCTTTGAACTGCCTTTCCAGCGCACCTATCATCCGGACTATGAGGCTCAGGGCGGCGTCGATGCGATTAAAGAAGTAGAGTTTTCCATTATGCAGAACCGCGGCTGCTTTGGCAACTGTAATTTCTGCGCGATCACCTTCCACCAGGGTCGTCAGGTGGTTTCCCGCAGCGAGGAATCGATCCTCAAAGAAGCGGAGGCCATGGTGAAAAATCCAAACTTCAAGGGTTATATCCACGATGTAGGCGGCCCAACCGCTAACTTCCGTTATCCATCCTGTAAAAAACAGCTGGAGCATGGTCTTTGTCAGCATCGTAAATGTCTGGCGCCAAAGCCTTGTCCCAATATGGACATTGACCATATGGAATATGTGGAACTGCTGCGGAAGCTGCGGGCGATCAAAGGTGTGAAAAAAGTTTTTGTTCGCTCCGGTATTCGCTATGACTATCTGATTGCGGATAAGAATCCAACCTTTATGCAGGAACTGGTAAAATACCATATCAGCGGTCAGCTGAAGGTTGCGCCGGAGCATGTAGTCGATCATGTTCTGGATAAGATGGGGAAACCTCATGTTCAGGACTTCAACAAGTTTGTCAAGGCCTTCTATGAGGAAACCAAAAAGGCAGGCAAAGAGCAGTATCTGGTGCCTTATCTCATGTCCTCTC
>JAGALG010000188.1 GCA_017848075.1 Oscillospiraceae bacterium
AGGCTTTGGATGAAACCGTTTGCTATCTCTAAGATATGCGAAAAACCCACCTGCTGACAGGTGGGTTTTCTTTTTATCCTGTAACGATGTTGGGCTTTTCCGGTTTTTCTTTCAGCTGATTCTGATTGTAGGCGCCAATCGCACAGTCCCGCAGCCCCTCAAAGAGCGCGTCCTCGCAGGCATACCACTGCTCCTGACCGCTGACCTTCATCATGGTTTTCTCCGGAAGCATACCACTGCAGAACTGGTAAGTCACCACCGTATCCCCCTTCATCAGGCTCACCGCCACATAGGCGTAGTCTGTATCAAAGGGGCCTTCGTAATCGTGCATCTCCACCCCTTCGATCAGGGCGATCAGCTTTTGCTGCAGTTCCGGATCCTCCACGGGAACCTTGATATCATGGCCGTCTACATTGCTGCTGATTTGCATCATCTCGTAGTCCACAGCCTGCAGCACCGGGACTTGAACCGGCTCCTCCACTACCGGAGGTTTGGAAGATTCTGCTTCTGTTTTGTTCTCTGTTTCTTCCTCTTGCTGCGGAGGGGCTTCCTCTGCTTCCTCCCCGTCTGTTTCTGTTTTTTCCGGAGCTTCGCTCTGCTCCTGCTGCAGCTCCTTCAAAGGTGGAACTGCTTCTTCCGCAAGGCCCTGCTCCCGGACTGCACAGCCGGAGAACAGCAGCAGAGCTGCCATAAGCAAACATACACTTCGTTTCATCGTTTTCTCTCCTTTCACAAGATGCTATGCCTCTGCTTCTGTCCGCAGATATTCGGCACAGAGTTTATCCCGAAGCAGCTCATAGGCCTCCTGTTCCACCCGGTACCACTGATGGAAGCCGGTTCGCTGCATCAAATAGGCTCCGTCCTCCCCATGGATAAAAGTATAAGCATCGGTAAAAATTCCGCTGCGGATCCAGAGGGTATAAATACTGCCCTGCGGCTTGGCTTCGCCGCTGTATTCCTCCCGGCGGTCTTTCACCAGTTGGTTCAGCTCTGCCTTTTCTTTGTTGTCCTGAATGATCCGGTGCTCACCCCGACCGCTTTCCGCCAGATATTCGGTGCTGATGCGAACCTCGATTTCATCAAACTCACTGAAATCTCCGGGAGAGTCGGTGTTGGGGTTTTGCTTGTCGCTTGTGACCTGTTCGACTTCCGGAGGCTGTGTTGGCGCTTCCAGCGCCACAAAAGCGCTGCAGCTGAGGGTCAAAAGCACCAGCAGGATCCCAAGCACTAAGCCTCTGCCTGCCGCCTGATTCATCACAGCGGCAAAACGCCGCTGCAGCACCTTTTTACCTCCATAGAAGCCGGTGGATAAAAGCAGATGGCTTCCCTTACCCCGACACAAAATCCGCAGGATGGCCTCACAGTAGAGGGCTCGTTCCTCCACGCTTTTCCCCTGTACCACCGCTTCATCGCAGCGGATCTCCAGATCGTTGTCTACCTCCTGCAGCATCCAATAGATCATGGGATTAAACCAGTGCACACAACGCAGCAACAGCAAGAGCAGCTTGTACCACAGATCCTTTTTCTTATGATGCGTCAGCTCATGGCTGAAAATGACCTGCAGATCCTCCTCGCTGTAGGCCTTCTCCGGCAGCAGCAGAGTTGGTTGGAGAAAGCCCAGAATCATAGGGCTTTCCACCCGGCGGTTCTGACGCAGCAAAGGCAGCTGTTTCACGCCCAGCTCCTCCGCCACTGTTTGGAATAACTGCTGCACCTCAGGCTCCACCTGCCGATTCCACAGGCCATACCGCTTTTGATAGCGCCGATATAGAACAAACTGCCACAGCGCACAGAGCAATATCCCCAAGAACCACAGCCAGCCCAACTGCTCCACCAACGATAAAGCGGAACTTGTCTCTACCGTCACTGCAGGCTTTTGAAGTTGATTTTCTACCTTAACTTCCCCTTCCTGCTCCTGCGGGATCGCCGGAATCATGATGTCCGGCGTAGGAACTTCCTGCTGCACGCTGAACTGTGGCGGCAGCGGAATCGAGAAAAGAGTCTGCGGCAACGGAAGGGAAAGAGGCAGCAAGAGCCGCAGCGCCAAAATCAGCCAAACCAGACAGCGCCACTTGGCGGAAAAATATGTTCCGCTCAAGGGACGGAGCAGAAGTATCAGCCCGATCAGCAAAGCACCCTCCAAGGACAGCTCCAGAATCGTCAAAAACAGTGCGCCCACTACTTTTGCCTCCTTCTGGTTTCGTCAAGAAAGGCCTGCAGCTCATCCAGCTCCTTTTCATCGATGGTGTTCTGCCGATACAGATTCGCTACCAGACTGGCCATGGAACGGCCGCAGAAGCGGCCCAGCACGGAGCGGCTTTCAGCCTCCAGATATTCTTCCTCTGAGATCAGGGCGGTGTAGCGATTCATTTGCCGCCGTCCCAGCGATTCGCAGTGGATAAAGCCCCGCTCCGTCAAGCGAGACAGAAACTTCAGTACAGTAGTAGGGCCCCAGTTGTCATGGCCCACCAATTTTTCTTCGATATCGCTGCGAGTCACCGGGCCATCAGCCTCCCAAATGATTAGCATCAACTCCAGCTCCGAGTTGGGCAAATGAGGAATCTCCTTTTTCATTGTCAAACCTCCTTTTCCTTATTAGACAATCGACTAACTTCTGCTTTCAGTATAGTCTTTGTTTAGACATTTGTCAATGATAAACGAAAAAAGACTTCCCTGCCGGGCAGGGAAGTCTTTTTTCCTATAAAATAATGCAGATCAAACCGTTACAGCCTTCGTTGATGATCCGTTCAATGGTCTCCTGCAGGCGCATCCGCGCATCGGAAGGCATCCGATACAGCTTGTTGTGTAAGCCCTCGTTGACCAGCTCATGCAGGGATTTGCCAAAAATGTTGGAATCCCAGATCTTTACCGGATCCTCCTCGAATTCCTTCAGCAGATATTTCACCAGCTCCTCCGACTGCTTTTCGCTGCCGACAATGGGAGAAACCTCTGTGGTAATATCCGCACGCATCATGTGGATGGAGGGAGCCGAGGCCTTCAGCCGTACGCCGTAGCGTCCGCCCTGCTTGACGATCTCCGGCTCCTCCAGATGGAGCTCCTCCAAAGAGGGCATGACGATGCCGTAGCCGGTGGCCTGCACCTCCTCCATGGCGCCGCGGATCTTCTCATAGTCCCGCTGTGTCTGAGCCAGCTTCGCCATCAGGGGGATCAGCTCTTCCTCGCTGTTCACATGGAGGCCGGTAGCCTCACCCAACACTTGATAGAACAGCTTTGGCTCTACCTGTACCGTCACCTTGACGCTGCCGCTGCCCAAATCGATAGCCCCCACTGACAGGCTCTTGATCTGAGGACAGTCCTCCAGCTGCTGCAGCTGCTCCCGCACATGGCTCAGGCGGCGAATGGGCTTGCAAACATCGCTGATGCACTGGAAGATGGCCCGTTTCAGCCAATGGTCTTTGGGCAGTACCACGATCCAGCGAGGCAGATCGATGCAGATCTCCTTGATCGGAAATTCCTGCAGTACCTGCAGCAGGATCTCCCGGATCTCCTCCTCGCCCAAATCCAAACAGCTGATGGCCATGACAGGAACAGCGTACTTCTCCTGCAGCCGCTTTGCCAGCTCCTGTGCGGAACGACTTTTGGGCTCACTGCAGTTCAGCAGCACTGTAAAGGGCTTGTCGATGGCCCGCAGCTCCTCGATGACCCGCTCCTCGGCTTCCTCGTATTCCTCCCGGGGAATGTCGCTGATGCTGCCATCGCTGGTGATGACCAAGCCAATGGTAGAGTGCTCCTTGATCACCTTTTGGGTGCCGATCTCCGCTGCCATGTTAAAGGGAATGGCCTCCTCAAACCAGGGAGTCCGCACCATGCGGGGCTGACCGTTCTCCACATAGCCCAGGGAACTGGGCACAATATAGCCCACACAATCGATCATACGGACATTCATGCGGGAGCCGCCCTCCAAATCCACCCGAACGGCCTCCTCGGGAATGAACTTGGGCTCTGTCGTCATAATGGTTTTGCCGGCTGCCGACTGGGGCAGCTCATCAATGGCCCGATCCCGCCGGAAATCATTCTCCATGTGGGGAATGACCACTGTCTCCATAAATTGTTTGATAAAGCTGGATTTGCCGCTGCGGACCGGCCCCACAACGCCGATATAAATATCCCCGGCGGTCCGTGCCGCAATTTCCTGATAAATCTTTCCTTCCATTGTCCTCAACCGCTCCTTCCTTTAACACATGGGGATCAAAAGCATGGTTCGCTGGGGCAGAATATCATGCTCCAGCCCGTTTTCCTCCCGAATTCCGGAAACGGAGCTGTTGTACTTTTTGGCAATATTCCACACGCTTTCTTTCTGGTCCGCGTAGTAGATGCACAGGCCGCAGTCCTCTCCCCGTTTTTTGGGGCAGCTTTCATCTGCCGTGATGGCACTGATGGCGCTCTGTCGTTCCATCAGGAACACACAGCCGGACAGCTGCAGCTGACAGCGCAGTTCCAGCTGCGTTCCGTTGATGGTCGCCTCTGTGGACAGAGGAAGCAGCTGCAGACCAAAAATCATGACTCTTTCGTTGCTGTTCATCGGCAGGCTATGCTCCACCTGCACCGCTGTTTCACAGAGCTGCGGGCAGCCATCTTCGTCCAGCAGCAGCGCACTCAGCAGAACATTGCCCTGCAGCAGCAAGCCCTCGCTGTTCTGTCCATAAGACAGATCTTTGACCTTGGCCCAACTGCTGAGGATCGCCTGAGGAGCAAAGCCGGGCTCCAGCATTTCACGGATGCGGCAGCTTTCCTCCAGATAGCTGTGAAAATTCAGGAAGGACAGCGCTTTTTCCTCAAAGTTTACTTCGCAAACGGTGCTGTAGCAGTCCTGTGCCAGCAAAAGCTGCTGCGGCTGATGCACCGCAACGGCGGCCTCGACCTGTGCATCCAGGGACAGCAGCTTCATTTCTCCATCGCCATCGGTTTTCGGCTGCAGTTCCCAGCCGCAAAGGCTCAAGGAGAGACAGCAGCCGCTGCCTTCGCCGGCTCCCTCTGCCGGAAGGATCTGGCTGATGGGCA
>JAGALG010000189.1 GCA_017848075.1 Oscillospiraceae bacterium
AAGGTCCAACCCTCCTGTGCCCGGAAGAAGCGGCGCATCTGACTGCCCAGCTCCGTACGAACCGGAATATTCTGCAGATTCGGTTCGGTAGAACTGAGACGGCCTGTCCGGGTATCGGTCTGGTTAAAGTGGGAGCGAACTCTCTGATCCAAGTCGATCTCTTTGCTCAATCCATCCACATAGGTGGATTTCAGCTTTGCAAACTGACGATAATCCAAAATACAAGGAATGATGGGGTGATATTCCCGCAAACCTTCCAGCACTTCTGCACTGGTGGAATAGCCCAGCTGTGTTTTCTTTTTCGCTGGAAGTTCCAGTTTTTCAAAGAGAATCTCTCCCAGCTGTTTTGGAGAGTTAATATTAAAGGTCTCTCCTGCCATATCATAAATCGCTGTCTGCAGCTTCTCAATTCGCTGGTCCAGCATCTTACCGTAATCCTGCAGAGCCTCTGCATCGATCTCTACGCCCAGCAACTCCATGGAAGCCAGTACCCGTGCCAACGGCAACTCGATTTCGTCCAGCAGCAGTTCCTGTTTGTTCTCCTGAATCTCCTTTCGCAGATTCTCCGCCAAGGAGCACAGTTTTGCCGCTTGTTCCAGGAAACGGCGCACCTCCTCCGTGCACTCCCCTTCTACTGTTACTGCACGGGAATCATATTGATTGAGCAGCGGCTCCAAAGCATAGGAGGCAGAGGTCGGACTGAGAATGTAGGCAGAAAGCATACAGTCCTCTTTTACTACCGGCGGCTGGATCTTGTGCTCCAATGCCCAACGGTACAGACTCTTACTGTCATGGACGATCAGTGGGCGACCACAGGTCAGAAGCAGCCGCATTTGCTGCTCAAAGTCCTCGTCCTCCTCTAACCACAAGCCCACCTGATCCCCATCTGCTACAGCAACCATACTGAGCTCGTTGCTCTCGTACTGAGCAAGAACAGCCAATGGTTCCCGACTGAGAGGATTCAGCTCTCGTCTTAGCGTAACAACAGTGGCACTTTCCTGTTCCGGCTTTACCGGTACACCCATATCATGGAGATCCAGTTTGCGAATAATACTGTTCATTTCCAAGCGGGTCAGGAAAGCAAAGGCCTCGCCTTCTTTACGAGGCTGTGGAATACAATCCTCGATGCTCAGCTCCAGCGGCACATTCTGATCGATGGTAGCCAGCGTGCGGCTGAGGTATGCGTCTTCCTTGCCGCTTCGCAGCTTCTCCCGTACAGATTTGGTCACATCGATCTCGTCCAAATGTTCATAAATCGTATCAATATTATGGTACTGACCGATCAGCTTCTTGGCTGTTTTATCTCCAATTCCTTTTACGCCGGGGATGTTGTCAGAGCTGTCGCCCATCAGAGCCTTGATATCGATCAGACCCTTGGGTTCAGTTCCGTATTCTTCCCGGAAGCGCTCCACATCGAAGTGGATGGTATCCGGTTTTCCCATCTTTGTCGTTGCCAGCAAAACAGTGGTACTATCGCTAACCAACTGCAGGCTGTCCCGGTCACCGGTGGCAATATAACACTGATGTCCCTGTTCCTGACAAAGTCGGGCAAAGGTACCCAGAATGTCATCCGCCTCATAACCTTCTTTGGTCACGATACGGTAGCCCAAAAGGGTCAGCAGTTCCTTCACCAGCGGCAGCTGCTGAGCCAGTTCCTCCGGCATTCCCTTGCGCTGCGCTTTGTAATCATCATACATTTTATGGCGGAAGGTTTTCTCTTTTAAGTCAAAAGCAAGCATAACTGCATCCGGTTCCACTTCGTGGAGCAGTTTGCTGAAAATATTCATAAAACCAAAAATCGCATTGGTATAGGTTCCGTCCCGGGTAGTCAGCAGTTTGACACCGTAAAAGGCACGGTTCAAAATACTGTTGGAGTCCAAACAAAGCAGTTTCATATCATACAGCCCTCCATGGATTGATCGATACCCATTGCCTGAGCATGAATATCATATAGATGTATTATACCACAAAGCATTGGAGAATGAACACTTTTTCTGAAAATTGTTCCCTCGCCTTCTTTGTCGAAAAATCTGTTCCAAGGCTTGTAACTTTGCCCTCTTTTTCTTATAATTAAAGTATTAGCTTGTCTTTTTATTCCTGATTTGATTATGAAGGGAGAGCCATATTTTTTATGAAAAAGATTCTTCTCATTGCCACCGGTGGAACCATTGCATCCCAGCATTCCGCTGATGGTCTGACTCCAAAAATTTCTTCCGAGGAGCTGCTGAGCTATGTGCCAAAAGCTCGGGAATTCTGCACGATTGATGCCATCCAGGTTCTGAACATCGACAGCACTAATATTCAGCCGGAATACTGGCTGACCATTGTGAAAGCAATCAAAGACAATTACGCAGATTACGACGGCTTTGTTGTCAGTCACGGTACGGATACCATGGCCTACACCGCCGCTGCGCTGTCTTACCTGATTCAGAACTCTCCAAAACCAATCGTCCTCACCGGCGCTCAGAAGCCGATCGATCTGGATGTAACCGATGCTCGAACCAACCTGTATGACAGCTTGCTGTATGCCTGCCAGCCAAATGCTCATGGCGTATGTCTGGTCTTTGACGGCGATGTTATCGCTGGTACTCGTGCCAGAAAAGTCCGCTCTAAGAGCTTCAATGCCTTCGAGAGCATCAACTTCCCATCTTTGGCTACCATTCACGATGGCCGCGTGATCCAGTACATCCAGAACAATACAGTCAGTGCATACCCTGCTTTCTATGAGACCCTGCATCCAAGCGTATTCCTGCTGAAACTGATCCCAGGCATTTCTCCTGATGTTCTCAGCTCTATTGCAGAGCAGTACGATGCCATTATCATCGAAAGCTACGGTGTCGGCGGTATCCCAAGCGACAGCCACCGTGACTTCCTTGCCGAGATCGACCGTTTGGTTTCCAAGGGTAAGATCATCGTTATGACCACTCAGGTTATGCACGAAGGCAGTGATATGAAGGTTTATGCTGTTGGTAATGTGGCAAAAGAGCGCTACGGCCTGATCGAAGCCTTTGATATGACTACCGAAGCACTTGTAACCAAACTGATGTGGATCATGGGTCAAACCAATAATCCTCAGACCATCAAATCCATGTTCTACACCACCATCAATTACGACATTATGTTCCAGGGATAAGGCATGGACACAATGAAACCGTGCAATCTCTGCCCTCGCTCTTGTGGCGCTGACCGCAGCAAACAAACTGGTTTCTGCGGCGGTGGAGCCAATGTCAAATTGGCACGGGCTGCCCTCCACTACTGGGAGGAACCCGTCATCAGTGGCGAGGAAGGCAGTGGTACTGTCTTTTTTTCCGGCTGCCCTCTCCAGTGTGTCTACTGTCAGAACCACGAGATCAGCAGTGCAAACTTTGGACAGGAAATTTCCGTGGAACGGCTTGCTGAGATTTTTCTGGAGTTGCAGGCCCAAGGTGCCAACAATATTAACCTTGTAACCGGCACACACTATGTTCCTCAGATCATTTCCGCTTTACAATCTGTAAAAAAACAACTGTATATCCCTATTGTATACAATAGCTCCGGATATGAAAGCATTGAAACCCTGAAAATGCTGGAAGGCTATGTGGATATCTATCTTCCGGATTTGAAATATTTGGACAATCACCGTGCTTTGCGCTACTCTGCTGCTGCCGATTATGTGGAAAGAGCCACTGCTGCCATTATGGAAATGTATCGACAAGTCGGTGCCGTCCAGTATGATGAACGAGGACTTTTGAAAAAGGGCCTTATTGTTCGTCACATGGTTCTGCCGAATGGCGTAGAAGACTCCATTCATGTTTTGCAGTGGATTGCAGAGAATCTTCCTTTGGACGATACTCTTGTCAGCGTAATGAGCCAGTACACTCCCTTCCACCGCAGTGCAGATTTTCCTGAGATCCACCGCCGCCTGACCGAGGAGGAATACGATACCGTCCTGGTTGCCTTGGAAGATCTGGAAATCGAAAACGGCTTCTGTCAGGAGCTTAGCTCTGCTCAAGAGGAGTATACTCCTTCCTTCCGACTGGAAGGAGTTCTGAAAGGAGAAAGCAGTATGAAAGAGACCATTCAACGGCTCATCGATCAGTTTATCGATGACTATTGCCGGAAACAAGGCTGGGAGCGAATTTGGCAACCGGTACTGGTTGGCATTGCAGATGCTGCAGATCCCGGCTTCCCGAAACTGCGTAAGTTGGTTATTGAGGATCACCAACTTCCACAGGAAGCCCTGCCTTCCGCCAAAACAGTCATCAGCTACTTCCTGCCCTTCCTGCCGGAAATTACAAAGAGCAATATTGGCGATCTGCTCCCTTCCGATCCATGGGCTATGGCCTATCAATATACCAATCAAATGGCTGCGGATCTAAATCTGCACCTGATCCATTGGGTACAGGAACAAGGTTTTGAGGCCGCCAACCCCAACGCTGCCATGCTTTACGAACCATATCTGCGCAGTCGCTGGTCTCAGCGCCATGTGGCACGAATTGCCGGCCTTGGTTCCTTTGGTGTCAACAATATGCTGCTGACAGAAAAGGGCTGCTGTGGCCGCTCCTATTCCATTGTCACCTCCATGCCTTTGCCGGTGGACAAACCATGTCAGGAGGAGTATTGCCTGTATAAGAAAAACGGCAGCTGTCTGCTTTGTGTTCAGCGTTGTCCTATCGGTGCTTTGACTACAGAAGGTTTTGATCGTGTGAAATGCCATCACCATTTGGAAAGCAATGGTCAGAAGAACTTCAACGGAGCAACTGTTTGCGGTAAATGTGTGGCAGGAATGCCCTGCTCCTTCAAAAGGCCATAATATAATACGCAAAAATCCCCATTGAATTAACAATGGGGATTTTATTTTACAAAAAATGAAACCCACCTGTGATAAACACAGGTGGGTTTCATTTCTGTTACAAAATCTTAGAGAAAATCATCGACATCACAATAAAAGCAATGCTCAAGATCAAAAGCTCTACAAAATGTTCGGTGTATGGATGATCCTGCGTGTACTCATAAAACTCAACATCCGTTTTTTTGAACATCTTCTTGAAACTATAAATCGTTGATTCAAAGAAGCCAAGAATACGGACAATGCGCCACAATGCAATACAGAAGAACAGAAGACCAGACATAAACATGCTGTCTGCCAGCAGAAACATTCCCTTTGTAATATAGTAATAAACAAAGATAATGACAGCAACTGCAATCAGATTCAACAGGCTTTTTCTCAGCTCTTTTTTATCGAGTCTGATTTTCATACTATTTCTTTGCTCCCAGGTATGCAGCATACTCTCTGTCAGACATGGATACCAGGTGACCAGGCTCGATTTCAATCATCTTCGGCTGGTTCTGTTCATCATACTGATGGATAGAAGGATCGTAGTCGAAGCGTTCACGTTTTTTCTCGAGCAGTGGGTTTGGAATCGGAATAGCGGACAGCAGGGATTTGGTGTAAGGATGTACTGGGTTATCGTAGAGCAGATCAGAGGATGCCATCTCAACGATGCGACCTCTATTCATAACTGCGATTCTCTCAGAGAAGTATTTAACTACAGAGAGGTCGTGTGCGATGAACAGGATGGTCAGGCCCAGTTCTTTACGCAGTTTGTTCATCAGGTTCAGAACCTGTGCCTGAATGGATACGTCCAATGCGGAGATTGGTTCGTCTGCGATTACCAGGTCAGGTTTGGTGATCAGTGCGCGAGCGATACAAATACGCTGACGCTGACCACCGGAGAACTCATGTGGGTAACGGGTTGCGTGCTCTGCAGTCAGACCAACCAGTTCCAGCATTTTATGAACATTTGCTTTCAGTTCTTCTTCGGTAGCGAAAATCTTGTTGATTTTTGCGCCTTCGGAGATGATCTCTTCAACGGTCATACGTGGGTTCAGAGAAGCCACAGGGTCCTGGAAGATCATCTGCATTTTGCTGGTTACAGCTTTGGTTTCTTCTTTGTTCAGCTTACCATCGATACGGTTGCCGTTGAACCAAACTTCACCAGAGGTTGCGCCGTAGAGACGGATGATAGTACGACCGGTGGTGGTTTTACCACAACCAGACTCACCTACCAGACCAAAGGTTTCACCTTTGTATACATGGAAGCTAACATCGTCTACTGCCTTCATCACAGATTTGCCCTGATAGAAGTGTTTGCACAAATGTTTTACTTCAAGAATAGGAGTTCTGTTATCCATTGTACTTTTCGGCCTCCTTCAGCTGCAGTTCGATTCTGTGTTTCAGATGTGCAGGCATTTCAACCTTAGGAGCATCTGGATGCAGCAGCCAGGTAGCTGCGTAATGGGTATCGGATACCTTGAACATTGGTGGTTCTCTGTCGAAGTCAATCTTCATAGCGTAGTGATTTCGAGGTGCGAACGCATCGCCCTTTGGAGGGTACAGCATGTTCGGAGGGGTACCAGGGATAACCATCAGCTCGTCGCCGCCCTTGGTATCCAGGTTAGGCATGGATGCCAGCAAGCTCCAAGTGTATGGGTGTTTTGGATCATAGAAGATGTCCTCAACGGTACCCTCTTCTACGATTTTACCAGCGTACATTACATCTACGCGGTCTGCCATGTTAGCAACAACGCCCAAGTCGTGGGTGATGAAGATAACAGACAGATTTCTTTCTTTCTGGATCTTTTTGATCAGTTCCAGGATCTGGGACTGAATGGTTACGTCCAGAGCGGTAGTAGGCTCGTCGCAGATCAGCAGCTGTGGGTTGGAAGCCAGTGCGATTGCGATAACAATTCTCTGACGCATACCGCCGGAGAACTGGAATGGATACTCGTGGAAACGCTGCTCAGCATTTGGAATACCAACTGCTTTCATCAGCTCCAGAGCGCGTGCCTCTGCCTCTTTCTTTGGCATTTTCTGTTTCAGGATCAGGGTCTCCGTGATCTGTTTACCGATTTTCATAACCGGGTCCAGTGCAGACAGTGGGTCCTGGAAAATCAGACCAATTTCATTACCACGAATGTTGTTGAACTCTTTTTCAGTCATTGCCAGAAGGTCCATGCCCTTATAGGTGATCTCACCGTTATCGATAACGGCGTTATCAGGCAGGATTCTGGTAACTGCTTTTGTGGTTACGGATTTACCGGAACCGGATTCACCAACGATTGCGAGGGTTTCACCTTTATTCAGATGGAAACTTACGCCTCGAATTGCTTTTACAGCACCTGCAAAGGCATTAAAGTGAATATGAAGGTCTTTTACTTCAAGTATTCTTTCCAAAGCAATTTCCTCCTTCCTGGACTACTCTACCTTAAGATGCTTCTTCAGGAATGCTGCAACCTTCGGATAGCAGTCGAATTGATTTTTCCGTTTGGAAATACCGTGGCCTTCGTCTTCGTAACGGAGGTATTCCACTGGTACATCACGGTTTCTGAGGCTTGCAACAATCTGTTCTGCTTCGCCTACAGGAACGCGTGGGTCATTAGCGCCATGAACAACCATCAGAGCTGCGGTAATATCATTCACTTTGTGAATTGGAGATACTTCTCTCAGGATCTCACGATGATTTGCAAGGCTGCCGTATTCGCTTTCGCGATGAGCGCGACGGTATTCTGCGGTGTTTTCCAGGAAGGTTTCCAGGTTAGACATACCAACAGTATCAACACCAGCGCACCACAGATCTGGGTTCTGAGCAACACAGGACAGGGTCATGTAACCACCGTAGCTGGTACCCATAACTGCGATCTTATCTGCATCAGCGATACCAACTTCAGACAGGTGTTTGTTCAGCGCTGCTGCGTCACGAACACTGTCAAGACGTTTTTCGATATCGTCCAGATGGTGATAGGTTTTGCCGTAGCCGACAGAACCGCGGATATTTGGAGCAACAACAGTCAGACCTTCGTTCACCAGATACTGGATCAGTGGGGAGAACATTGGTCTTTCCTGTCCTTCCGGACCACCGTGGAATTCACATACCACGCTGCGGGAGTTTTTGCTGTTTTTGCCTTTGTACAGCCAGTATGGAACTACCAGACCGTCAAAGGACTCGAAATGATGGAGTTCTGGCTCAACCAGGTCGTCTTTATCGATGCCCTGGAGGTCAGTAAAGGTTACTCGCTCAACTTTTTCGTTGTCGATATCCATCAGCCAGATGTCAGAAGGTCTCTGACCGCTGGTCAGGGTAACCAGCAGACGATGGCTTGCTGGAGCCCAGCTGGTGCCATAGTATGCCATTACGCCTTTTGGCAGGGATGGAACATTTTCAAAGCACTCTTTTACGGTGTTGTAGATCTCCAGTACAGAGTAACCGTCACGGTTTACTTTAACGGAGAGGTATTTGTCATCGTAGCTGAGAGCGATGTCTTCCACATCCCAGTTTTCTTCATATACTTTGCTGAAAGTACCGCTTGCTACATCGTAGTAAGCCAGGTATTTGAATTCGCAGTCTTTATCGGTCAGGAAGTAGAAACCGCTGCTGTCTTTTTTCCATACAGGATTGGTGTAAGCAGCATTGCCAGCATTCGGATCGATATTTTTAGCGGTTCTGGTTTCGATATCCAGAATCCACATGCAGTTATCAGACTGTGCTTTCAGTTTATTATACAGGAAGTATCTGCCGTTTGGAGACAGAGCTGCAGGCATATTGTAGTTGTCAGTGTTGACAAGAACGATTTCCTGTTCGCCAGTCTCGATGTTCATCTGGCAGATATCAAAGCTTTTTGGATCTCTTGCATTGCAGGAGTAAACAACAGTTTTGCCATCAGGTTTTACGCCGCCGAGCTGATGTCTTGCAGCATAATTCTGAGTCAGGGCTACTGCTTCCTCACCGGCACGCAGTACATGGAGCTGTTCCTGTTCGTTGCCGCCCAGGTCCATGGTGAAGAAGATGTCTTCTCCGAAAGTTTTTACGGTCCAGATACGCTCAGAGAAGAAAGTACGCTGTTTGTCTTCACCAGTTTTCAGGGATCTCTCCCAAATCTGGTTTACGCCACTTTTGTTGCTGTTGTAAATGAAGCTCTCTTCATTAAGCCATTTCGCAGAAGAGGCGGAACCAATAGAAAAGTACTGTTGAATCGTTGCCATAGGTCATTCTCCTCCTTCTTATTACAGACCGCGCATTCTTGGGTCGAACGCATCGCGCAGACCGTTACCGAACATGTTGAATGCCAGCATCAGCAGGGAAATGATGAGTGCTGGGAACAGGGTCAGGTGAGGGCTGGTGGTCAGTACGCGCTGACCTTCTGCCAGCAGTACGCCGATGGATGGTTCTGGTGCCTGAATACCGAGGCCCAGGTAGGACAGGAAGGACTCAGAGAAGATCGCAGATGGTACAGCGAAGGTTGCCTGAGTGATGATAGGACCGATAGCGTTTGGCAGAATATGACGGAAGATCAGAACTCTGTCTTTCGCACCCATGGTACGGGATGCCATAACGTATTCGTAGTCTTTATAACGGTAGAACTGAGCACGGATCATACGAGCCATACCGATCCAACCTGTCAAGATAAGTACCAGGATGAACGAGACGATACCCGCTCCCAATACCATGATGAACAGAATGGACATTACCAGGAATGGTACGCCACCGAGGATCTCAGTGATACGCATCATAATCATGTCGACTTTGCCGCCGTAGTAACCGGCAACGGAACCGTAAGTTACACCAATACATACATTGATGAATACAGATACGAAACCGATCAGCAGGGAGATTCGGGTACCTCTCCACAGACGAACAAACAGGTCACGACCGATATTATCGGTACCGAAGATAAAGTAGTGATCTTCTGCACCGGTGTATTCGTACATGTTGATATTTGCAATAACTTTTTCGATTTCTTTGTTTTTATATTTCCAAATGAATTCTCTTTCAATGGAAACAACAGCATCTTTGAACTCTTCCATTTCCAGGTCAGCTTTAAACAGCTCCATCTGCTGGGTACCGTCGAAGATGCCGAAGTCCTCCAGAACCGGAATTCTTGGTGGCAGAGTACCGAATTCGGTATGCTGCTCACGGAAATGATACTTACTCATCATAGGGCCAAAAATAGCCATGAATACGATGAATACGATGATGCACAAAGCTACAACAGAAGATTTGTTGCGTTTAAAACGCAGCCAAGCGTCTTTGAAGAAGCCGATTGCTTCGCCTTCAAATTTCTGGTCAAAAATCTTCTCACCTGCTACTTTTTCAAACTGATCAGCAGGGATTTTCTCCTGCATGATTTTCTCGACATCGAGAGGTGCAGGAACTTCGAGTTTAACTAATTTTTTACTCACGAACCTTACCTCCTCCGATTCTGATTCTTGGGTCAACGATACCGTAAGAAAGGTCTACCAACAGCATAGAGGTCAAGCTGATGCAGGAGTAGAAGAACAGTACCGCGATAGTCAGATAGTAGTCAGAAGTCTGAATGGATGCAGAAGTCAGAGAACCGATACCAGGGATACCGAAAATGTTCTCAACTACCATGGAACCACCCAGCAGGTTCATAAACATAGGGATGATTACATTACACAGAGGGATAAAGGAGTTTCTCAGAGCGTGACGCAGAGTGGACTGCAGCTTAGAGAGACCTTTGGATTTGGACAGCAGCATGTATTCGGAGTTCAGTGCTTCGAACAGCTCTGCACGCATATAACGGGTGATGGTAGAAATACCACCGAAGGACAGTGCCAGAATTGGCAGAATCATAGACCAGAACTTGGACAGGCTGAAGGAAGAGTCTTCCAGTTCCAGCAGGAATGGGAACCATTCCAATTTGTAGCAGAAGATATACTGCATTACAGTTGCGAATACGAAAGATGGGATAGATACATTGAATACTACCATCGCGGAGATAGCGTAGTCAACCCAAGTATTCTTTTTCAGTGCTGCAGCGATACCGCAAGCCAGACCGATTGGAATAGTCAAGGCCAGGGAGAAAATGTTCAGCTGCAGAGTGGTAGGGATCTTATCTCTGATGATCTGGAATACCGGTCTTCTTGGGTACAAGTTGATCGATTCACCAAAATCAAAGGAGAGGAAGTTTTTCAGGAAGATAACATACTGTTCCAGCAGAGGTTTGTCCAGATGGTATCTTGCTTCCAACGCTGCTTTCAACTCAGGAGCAGCACCCTGTCCGGCAATATCGCCTGGGATCAGTCGAATTGCAAAGAAGCTCAAGCTAAGGATAATAAACAGCGTCAATGCCATTGCTGCAACACGCTTAAGTATATATTTGAGCAAAACGATTCTCCTTTCCGATGATAAATAAGGGCCTGTTTGCACAGGCCCTTATTCTCTTTAAGAGTTAAAACGCTTTATAAAGCTTTAAAAGGCATTATGCAGCAGCGATCAGGTCGGTCTGGTTGGTGGAGAAACCGATGAATGGCAGGTAGTTCTCGGTTGCCAGTTCAACACGTTCGTGGTACATTACGCAGTTGTTGTTCTGCATTACAGGTACGAAGCAACCGTAGTCGAGCAGCAGCTCTTCCATTTTAGCCAGAGCTTCAACTTTAGCAGCGGTATCGGTAGCGATGTCGCCGTACATGCAGTCGAACCACAGCTGGTCGTATTCGTCAGATGCGAAACCGGTGATGTATGGATCAGCGTAGTCCTGTTTCCATACGTTCAGACCGGACCATGGGTTGAATACGTTACCCATCAGACGAACGCCCAGACCGAGGTCGTATTCACCAGCGCGGTACAGGTCGTAAGCGGATGCAGGTGGGCAAGCTCTCAGGGTCAGAGTGAATCTGTCGGAACCGAACAGGTTTTCAAAGTGCTCCTGAAGAATTTCTGCCTGACGTTTCTGGTCTTCCTGACCTTCGAAGTAGATGTACTCTACAGATACAGGCTGGCCGCCGTTAGCTTCGTAAGCTTTGTTGAACAGTTCAACAGCTTTGTCGTAGTCGGTAGCGTATTTTTCAGCAATAGCTTTACCAGCTTCGGTGTCACGGTAGTAACCGTCACCAGCGTAGATACCGGTGGAGATCAGAGCTGGAGCAGCTGGGTACAGTTTGTAAACGTCTTCACAGATGGTTTCACGAGGAGTACCGTAGTGCAGAGCGTTACGGAAGTCTTTCTGCTGCATGATGGTGTTTTTGGAAGCACCGTTCATGAAGTAACCCCAAACGTTAGCAGACAGCAGGGAGTGTGCACGAGGGTCGTTTTTGTACTGGAGGTAGTCATCACCAGTCAGGGAGTGGTTGTCCAGCTCGCCAGCCCAGAACATTTCAGCGCGGGTAGCGTTCTGAGAGATGTAACGGGAGGTGTAAGAATCCAGTTTTACCCAACCTTCTTTAACCAGTGGGTCGTTTTCGTTGCGAACGAATTTCTCGTAACCGTCGGTTACCCATTCAGAAACAACGAACATACCGGAAGATGGGGTGGTGTCCAGAGTAGTACCGTAGGTGGTGGAGGTACGGTCTGCGTTCATGCAAGCTTCGTAGGTTTCTTCTTCAACTGGCCAGATCAGGGAACCGATCATGGAGTAGAAGTCGAGTTCGGAAGCTGGGTACTGCAGGGTGATCTGCAGCTCGTGGTCGTTAACCAGTTTAACGCCTACATCTTCCCAGTTAGCATTGCCCTGGGAGTATTCTTTTGCGTTAACGATTACAACTGGGTCGTAAGCGTAAGCAGCGTTTTTGTTAACCAGTTTTGGATCCAGCAGCATTTTGAAGGTGTATTCGTAGTCAGTAGCATCCAGTGCGGTGCCAGTAGACCATACGAGGCCTTCACGGATTTTTACGGTCCAAGTGGTACCACCGTCAGTGGTGGTTGGCAGCTCGGATGCGTGATGTGGGTACCAAACCAGCTCGTCGTTTTCAGCGAGAGCAGCAACCAGAGTACCAGCGTTCATGATGGTTTTAGAGTTGGTGTACATCTGTGGGTTAAAGGTAGCGCGGGAAGTAGTCCAGCCGCGGTAGTCTTTAGGACCAGTGTATTCTTCAACTTCTTCTTCCTCAGTCTCGGTCTCGGTTTCGGTCTGAGTGTTTTCGGTGGTAGTATTAGTCTCAGTTTCGGTCTCGGTCTCGTTGCTACCACATGCAGTCAGCATCATCATGCAAGCGAGTGCCAGAGCCAGAATTCTTTTGATCTTCATACTTTTTCCTCCTTGTTTTTTGCATTTTTTTCCTCGGCGGGGAGAATGTCAAAGTCCCTTACCGGTTCGCAGCCCATCAAGTGCTCAACAAAGTAATCCCATTTCCTCTTCATGACATATTTGAATCTCGCAACAGCGTGAGTGCTGTTTGGATAAATCAAACTGTCAAAGTCTTTGTTAGCCTCAATGAGTGCAGAAATAAGTTTTATACTCGCGGCAGGGTGAACATTGTCATCCATGTCGCCGTGGACGATAAGAAGTTTGCCAGAAAGATTCTTGGCAAAGTTGTGGTTGGCTTGATTGTGGTACTTCTCTTCGCTGTACTCACCTATCCAGCGCTCGCCCCAATGTGCATGGTAGATCGCCTGATCGTGGTTACCGCAGAGAGACACGCCAACCTTGTAGAAATCACCGAATTCCAGCAGAGCTCTTGCTGTCGCATAGCCGCCGCCGGAAGCGCCCCAGATACCAACCCGGTCGGTGTCAATCCAGCTGAAGCGTTCGCCCAACTGTTTGATCGCCAGAACATGATCGGTAATGCCGCAGCATTCTTCGGCTTTTTCATAAATGTAATCGTGGATTTCTTTGCTTCTCAAAGGTGTAGCAAAGCCGTCAACAATGACGCCAACGAAGCCCAGATGAGCCAGATATTCCAAGCTGCCGTATGGGTTTGCACCCGGCATTGCATTGAACTGGAAAGCTTTCGGGGTGTTGATGCGCTGTGCGCCGCCGTAGATATAATCCACAACCGGATATTTCTTGTTCGGATCAAAGTCAGCAGGTTTAATCAGCAGACCATAAATCTTGGTCTTGCCATCGCGGCCAATCGCCTCGAATGGTTCCGGCTGCAGGTACAGATCCTGAATCTTGGAAATATCACAGGTTTCCAAATGACATCTTGTTTCACCGCTGAGCTCTCTGACAACGGTTTCCGGCAGAGTCTGTACGGTGGAGTGAATGTCGGTATAGTAAAGTCCTTCCGGCTGGAAGGTAACGAAGTGTTCGTCTTTTTCGGTGGAGATGCAGGTTCTCTCACCGCTGTCCATATCAGCAACAAACAGTTCCTGATAATATGGATCAATGTCCTTATCCACACCGCCGGCAGTGAAGTAAACCTTACGATTTTCCTCGTCAACATATTTCAGTCGACGGAAGGTTTCACCATCGTGAGTGTAGCGGACTTTCTTTTCACCGCTGTTCAGATCGATCAGCCACAGAGTAGACCAGTTATCGATCTCAGAATGCCACAGCAGTTCGTTGGTTTTTGGCAGGTAACGCATACTCATTTCAGAGTAGTTTTCCTGGCTGGCGCTGCCGTAATATTCCACGAAGCCGAAGGTCTTATAGGTTTCTTCCATAATCACTTCTGCGGTAGCGGTCTCTGCATTGATCTTGATGCAGCGGATAGTTTTGAAGAAGCGGTCATAACGAACCAGAGTAACCTCATGGGTATCTTTGGTCCATTTTACAGAACCGCCATCGGCATCAAACATAGCCAGCAGGTAAAGAACAATTGGCTCTTTATCCAGAAGAACTTTAGTAACCGTGCCCTTCTCGATATTACCGATGTAAACTTCACCTTCCAGAATATGCTCATCACCCGGTACAGCGTAGCGGTACTGGTATGGATTTGGACGAGGTCTGCCGCGAACCGGAACAGACTGTACCAGACCCAAATCACCCAGCAGACGACGGTCTACACGGTAGGTGATGAAGTATTTTCCATCAGGAGACCAAACAACTGCAGGTTTGCGTCTCATTGGAGGCGCTTCCAGATACAGCTCACTGGCTGGCAGCCAGCGTTTACCGTAATCCAGGAACTCACAGCCGTCAAAGGTCAGCTGACGAACGATACCGGTTTCATTATTTCGGGAGAAAAGATTGTGATCCTTTGCAAAAACAGAGAAATTTTTGTCTGGAGAAGTTGCTTCATCCGGATTGTGCAGCTCAAAGTTCAGGCGGGTCAAAGTCTCTTCTTTGGTGTCATAGCAGTATTCGCCGACTCTGCCTTTCAAGTTGAAGTACAGTTTGCTCTCGCCTTCAAAAACAACATTTTCCAGCGGAAGCTGGTCTTCTTTCACCTCACAGAGAGGTTTTACCAGCTCAAGCACCTTTTCTTCATCAAAGAGAGGGCATTTTTCATTTTTCTCATAATCATAAAGAGTATAAGAACTTTTTACTGTGCCGTCTTCTTTCAGGGAATCGGACATATACCAGAAATTCCGGCTGTCTTTAATAAAATTAATGGCCGGTTTTTCATTGAGAACGCTTTTTTTGCTGCAGGCTTTGTACAAAGCAGCAGCTCTTTCATAGGATTTCCGCATATCCATGCTGTTTCCTCCTATTCTTTATAGGCGATCTTACCATTGATGATAGTATACAGTACTCTTGCGTCCGTGTCAACTGCCGGCTGGCCTTTAAAGATAACAATATCTGCATCTTTACCCACTTCAAGGGAACCAACACGGTCCTGAATACCAATAATTTTTGCAGGATTGATGGTCAGCATTTCGATCGCTTTCACAGGATCCAGACCGAAACGAACAGCCTCACCAGCCTGAGCAATGATGATATCCGGATTCAGAACCGGACCATCGGTCATGATAGAGCAGCATACGCCGCGTCTGTCCAGCTCTGGCAGACATTCTGGGTCGATCTTGCCGCATTCACCAGGAGTCAGGTAAGCACCTACTGGGCCAAAGATGATACCGCGGAGGTTTTTCGCATTTGCGATCTCATCATAGAAGTCACTGGAGCCCCAAGCGTGGTCCAGAGTGAACTCAATGTTGAATTCATCACAGAGACGGATTACAGTCAGCATTTCAAACTGTTCGCAGTGAACTTTTACCGGAATTTCTCTTCTCAGAACCTTGCAGATATTTTCTAAGCCCTGATCGAAAGGAACTTCCTCGCCTTTTTCTTTCTTCGCCATATATTCCTGAGCTTTGATGAAGTTCTCACGAATAACAGCTGGAATACCCATACGGGTCATTGGAAGCTGATTGCGTTTGCCGTAAACACCTTTTGGGTTTACGCCCATTGCCATTTTCAGAGCAACCGGATTTGCAATGCACATATCTTCGATGCAATCGCCATGAGATTTTACTGCACAAACCATACCGCCGATGACATTACCGCTGCCTGGTGCGATGCAGGAAGTGGTGATACCGGCTTTTGCAACTCTTGGGAACATTTTGGACTCGGTGTCGATACCGTAGAATACCTCAACCTGTGGAGTTGCGTTGTTGGTCAGCTCATTGGCATCCTGTTCACCGTGGAAGCTAAAGGTACCAATATGGCTGTGAGCATCAACAAGACCTGGGGTAACGATCAAACCTTCTGCATCGATCACTTCAGCGCCGCAAGGGATCTCCAGATTCTCGCCAATAGCTTTGATTTTATCATTCTCAATTACAATGTCGCCTTTTTCATATACTTTATCGGCGGATGTAAAGATTTTTGCGTTTTTGATTACCAGCATGATGCATATCTCTCCTTTTTCAGAAGATTTTCGCCCTTGATATAAACCGCTTTTACCTGAGAGTTGTAGCTCTTGATCGGGTTATTGCTCCAAACAACCAAGTCAGCATTCTTACCAACTTCCAGAGAACCGGTCATATCGTCAACACCCAGCAGTTTTGCAGGAGTGCTGGTCAGACCTTTCAGGACTTCATTTGCGCAAACACCATGTTTATACCACATGATACCGTTCCAGAGGAGAACCTCTTTGCCGCCTGCCGGTCTGTTGCCGCAGCAGGAGAAGGCAACGGTAGCGCCTTTTGCCATCAGTGCTTTTACTGCTTCCGTATCCACATTTGCAATGTTTGGAGAGAAGCCGTCGGTCAGGTCGCCCATGATAACTGGGATCTCACCGGAAGCTACTTCTTCAAAGCTCTCATCCAGACCATATGCGCCGGTCAGTACCGGTTTCACATTTGGGAATTCTTTCAGCAGATGAATGATCGCTTTCATTTCGGAACGGGTTGCGCAGTTTACAAACAGAGGAGTGGTGCCGTCAAGAACCGGCAGCAGAGCCTCGCATTTTGCATCATGGCCTTTTTCTTTATCATAGCTCTGTGCTTTCAGGAAAGCTTCTCTCAGCAGCCAGAAGGTGCCCATTTTTGTCATTGGCATGCGATCCTTGGAACCGTATGGGCCTTTGGTTGCGGAGGTAACAGAAGCGATTTCAGCCACTTCCTGTTTCAGCAGCATCTCATAAGGATTTCTGCCATAGGTGTAGGAAACAGCTGCTTTACCTGTCAAAACATTGGACAGGGATGGAGTCATACCGGTAGCGGTTACTCCGTATTTATACAGCTCCTGGAAATTCATGCCGTCATGATCCAGAGAGTGGACAACATTCAAGTGTGGGAGAACAGGATCCGTATGTTCCGCAACATCGTTGCCGCGGAGCTCTGGGCCTCTGACACCGTAAACATTCAGTGCGTCAATAAAGCCCGGCAGAACCATACAGCCGGATACATCCAGAACCTCTGCACCGTCACAGCTGATGTTTTCTGCGATTTCAGCAATTTTTCCATCTTTCACGAGGATATCTGATTTGATTGGATCATTTCCCAGACCGTCCCAAATCAGTCCGTTTTTCAGAACAAACATTGCGATCCCCTTTCTTCTGCAGAACAGGCTCATGTATAAATTTATTCACATCTCAGGTGCGTAACATGATATGGAATATGAACTTGTTCAGGATTTTAAGTAAACTCATTGTAACAAAAGAATGGACAACTGTCAATAAAAAGCCCCAAAGTTTCACAAATTTTATGCCGTATCCCTTCCACAAAACTGTAAATTGCGTTATAATTAGATATGTTTTTTAGGAAAAATAAAGTGTAAAGAGGGTTTATTGCGACATGCCGAAAGCAACTTTCTTCAACCTTCCGGATAATAAGCGAGAAAAATTGATTGCTGCTGCCATTGATGAATTCAGCAAAGCACCATATCAGGAGATCAGTATCAATCAAATCATCAAAGCGATGGAGATCCCTGCTGGAAGTTTCTATCAATACTTTACTGATAAAAAAGATCTGTATTTCTATGTTCTTTCCTTATATATAGAAAGTCTGCTGGATGAGTCTGTACGCAAAGGGAAAAAGCTAAACATTCTTGATCCTGACAGCAATCGCCGTGGTACAGGTAACTTTACGGAAACCCGGGAAAAGCTGCCCTCTTATCAGTCCGTCTTTGTTGATAATTTTAATAAGGCTCCCATTGAACTGAAAAGAGAGTGGACCTATGAACGCATGCTCAACGAAAAGTTCATGCTGCTTTATAACTATGATTTCTTCGAGCAGGAAGGCATTGATCCGAAAGTAAAAGAACAGAAATACCTGATGATGGCCATGGCTATGGCTGTTCCCTCTCTGCTTCAGCTGTTTTGTGATAAACAGAAAAATGATGCGGAATATCGGGAGCTGTACCGTTTCTGTCTTGATGTGTTGAAAACCGGTTTCCGGGAATATCGCTCTCCCGAAATACAGGATTCGTACGCTTTGGTACCATAAATTATATCTTCTGACAGTATAAAATAGAACAAAAAACCTTCTGACCAATCGGTCAGAAGGTTTTTTGTTTGCCGAGTACTTATTTCAGGAAGGCTTCCAGACCTGCAACAGCAGTATCCAGATGAGAAAGGTTTGCCTCCTCAATGGTACCTTCGTCGCTGCAGTGAGCCAGCTCCGGATTGATTGGCATCTGTGCCAGAACCGGAACACCGATCTCCTCTGCTACTTTGCCGATCTTGCTGTCGCCGAAGATGTGCAGTTCTTTGCCGCAGTCAGGGCAAACAACATAGCTCATATTCTCAACAAGACCTACTACAGGAATTTCCATCAGTTTTGCCATATTGGATGCTTTTTTCACGATCATGGAAACCAGATCCTGTGGGCTGGTCACGATCACGATACCATCAATCGGCAGAGACTGGAATACAGTCAGCGGAACATCGCCGGTTCCTGGTGGCATATCGATGAACAGGTAGTCCAGCTCGCCCCAAACAACATCGCTCCAGAACTGTTTTACTACGCCTGCCAGAACAGGGCCTCTCCATACAACCGGGTCCTCTGCATTTTCCAGCAGCAGGTTGATGGACATCATTTTAATGCCGCCCTTGGTCTCCATTGGCAGAATACCCTGTGCATTGCCTACTGCACGGCCTTTTACGCCGAACATCTGTGGCATGGATGGGCCGGTAATATCAGCGTCAAGAACACCAACTTTGAAGCCTTTTCTTGCCATCTGAACAGCCAGAGAAGCGGTTACCATGGATTTACCAACGCCGCCTTTACCGCTGACAACAGCAATTACTTTTTTTACATCACTGAATGGGTTGGCCGGTGCCAGGAAGCTCTGTGGCTGCTGGGATGGGCATTGACCGTTAACAGCATGGCCGCAGGTGGAACAGTCATGGGTGCAGCCTTCCGGTTCCTGCTGTTTGGAAGGGCACTGACCATTCTGCGCATGACTGCAGGAAGAGCAGTCATGGGTACAGCCGTTTTTGTGTTCGCTCACGAGAATCATCTCCTAATCTTAATTATCCGCAGGGGATTACGCTTACTATCATACTCTCTTTTGCAAGAAAGTGCAAGTCCGGAAAAAGTCTGAAAAAAGCTGTAACCTTTTTCTTTGCTCTACGTCTTATGAGTATAGAAGAAAGGAGGACGAGAGATGAAAAAAGTCGGAACGATCCTTGTGTCTTTCGCTTTGCTTCTCAGCTTCGGCGGCTGCTCCCGGACAAAAACCTTTGATGTATATCATGCCCGCTCCCTGAGTATTCAATCCGCCGACAGTGGAACCATGATCACGATTGTTGATGAGGCAGAACTGGAAGCAATCGCAATGAATTTCGCTTCGATCCAGTGGAAGCGAGCTGGGAAAAATCAAGATTCCACCGGTTGGAGCTATCGTCTTTGCTGGTATGATGAAAACGGAAAGTGTATGGAAGATGTAACCATCGTAAACAATGGACAGATCCTTTGGAACGGCTATCTTTACACCTCCAAGCAGGTTGTGATCAACACCACGATGCTGGAGGAATTGCTTTATAAATATGGTGTGTAAGAAGATTTCATAAACAAAGAAGGAGTGCA
>JAGALG010000190.1 GCA_017848075.1 Oscillospiraceae bacterium
AAGCCGCTATGCGCCCATTCAATCCATCCCTGATCTCCAAGTACGAGAGAGAAGAATTGGATCTGGATATCGGTGCCAGCGACTGTGTCAACGGCGTTTGCCCGGTACGATAAGCATAAAAAAGAACCCTCGCAAGAGGGTTCTTTTTTTATCTCTTTTTTCGATATTTTTTCATGATTCCCAGTTCGTAAACCAGTACCATACCAATAACCCATGCGATGCTGCCAAGTACACCTACCAAAACGATCACAGCGGCGTTGTCATCCTCAAACAGCAAGGGAAGCCCCAGCAGAGCGAATACAAGCCCTGCTCCAATCAGCAGCTTGCCAATGGCACGATTGTAGGCCTTTACATCTGTCAGGCTTTCCGCTTTTGGCGGAGGGCTGATATTATAAAAGCCAAAAGCCTTTCCTTTTTCGGCATTGGCAATATCGTAAACACCGAGAACAACGAATAGTAATGCAACAGCCAGCCAAATCAAATAAGCAATGGTCATTTCTGTCATATGATCCCCCCTTTTTTTTTCATTATACCACAAAAGCGAAGCTTGCAGTTATTATATCGCATCTTAGAGCAGAAAAAACCACCCTGCAGTGCAGGGTGGTCGAGTGACTCAAGCTTATGGTCTCAGACCGATGCCGCCTTCTACTGTCAGGGTTTCGCCGGTCATATATTTGAAGTCTGGGTTTGCCAGCTGTACGCATACACGGCCGATTTCGGTTTCAGGGTCAGCATAATGGCCCATTGGAGGCATTTTTACATTGGCTTTGAATGCTTCTGGATATGCCTTCTGGAACTGTTCCAGCTGAGCGGTCCAAGCCAGTGGGCATACAATGTTTACATTGATATCGTCTTTGCCCCATTCAGCAGCAGCAACTCGGGACAGACCACGGATACCTTCTTTTGCAGCAGCGTAGGAGCCCTGGCCGTAGTTGCCGAAGAGACCTGCACCGGAAGCAAAGTTGATAACAGAACCTTTGCTCTTAGCCAGATATGGGTAGCAAGCTTTCATATAGAAGTAGGTTGCATAGAGGCCGGAGTACATTGCCAGATTGAACTGTTCCAGGGTGTGATCCGCGATGGTTACACCGGATGCGGAAGCCTGTGCGTTATTGATGAGAACATCGATGCCGCCGAAGGTATCAACAGCCTGTTTTACAACATTAGCAACGGTTGCTTCGTTGTCCTGACCTTCGGATACATCAGCCTGAACAGCCAGTACTTTGATGCCATATTTGCTTTCCAGCTCTTCTTTTGCGTCAGTGAGTTTTTTCATATTGCGTCCGGTGATGACGAGGTTTGCGCCCTCTTTTGCATAAGCGGTTGCAATACCATAGCCGATGGAGCCGCAGCGGCCATCAGACAGAACGGAACGGCCAGCGCCGGTGATCAATGCAGTTTTACCAGTTAAGAATCCCATAAAGAACCTACCTTTCACATTTTAAATCTATTTTGTGCTGGAGACAGAACTTTTATGTCTGTTCTCTCATTTTTATCTTAGGAACAATTCCTATCTTTGGCTTTATTATAACAGGAATAATTCTCGTTTGCAATAGTCAATCCATCTAAAATAAATAGGGGTATTTTGGAATTTGTGCAAAATAGGACAAAAATGCCGGCCACTGTTTCAGCGACCGGCAAAAGAGACTTATTCTGCAAATTTGTTTGCACCTTCAAAGCCTACCAGTACGCCGCCTTTTTCGGAATAGAAACAGCAGAGACCAGAATGTTTGATAATGGTGATATCTGCGTTTGGGTATTCCTTGCGAATGGCAGCTTCCAAAGTTTGGGCTGCATTGAGGTTCAGGCTGTGACCGATGCGGACTTTACCACCCTTATAGCCCATACTGCGCATTTCAGCCAGAATGGTGTCCAGTGCTTTTTTCTCGCCGCGGCATTTATGCATTGGCTCTAGTGTGCCGTGATTGCTGGCTTTACCCACCAGACGAATGCCAAGAATGCCTGCCATCGTAGCAACAACAGGGCTGACACGGCCATTGTTGGCCAGATTTTTCAAACTCTCCAAAGAGAAGAGCAGATGTGTGCTCTTGATATACTGGCTGATTTCCTCGCGGATCTCTTCAAAGGATTTTCCCTGAAGCATCAATTCTTCCAGCTTTTCTACGCAAAGATCCTGTTCCGGACCAGCGGTCAAAGTGTCAACAATGTGGATTTTCTTCTCCGGATAGTTTTCTTCAAAAAGCTTTTTCGCATCCATGGCAGAGTTATAGCTGCCGGACAGATTGCTGGTAATGGTTACGCCAAAGGCAACATCGGCATCACCAAAAGCATCCAGCCATTCGCCGATGCTTGGGCAGGCGATGCCGGATTTTCCTTTGTATTTCAGCATATCAGCCATCATTGCTTCGGTGTCGAGATTGCTGTCGTCCACATATTCCATCACATCAGTGCGGATCTTCATTGGAATGTTGGAAAAAGGAATTTTTCTTTGTGTAAAAAGATTGGAGCTGGAGTCAGATACGATTTTATATGTCATGTGGGATTCTCCTTTGTTAAGGCTGCAATTTTCCTATCATAATGTCTATCATTAAGAGTAGCAGTTTTTAAAAACCTTGTCAAGAGTTCGTGGAAACATCATTTCAGGATCTCCCTTGACTTTGAAGGATTTTCTATGTAAAATGAAATCATGAAAAACGAATCAAAAGCAAGCATCAAACAATCCGTGGTGGGCTTCCGCCTTCCGCGTTACCATGAGATCCCCAATGTGGGACTTTATCTGGAACAGACAACAAAATATATTGAAGAGTATCTGGAACCGTTCCATGACATTAACATCACAGGCTCAATGATCAGCAACTATGTAAAGAAAGGGCTGATTGCAAATCCCGTCAGAAAGCAGTACTATCGTGATCAGATCGCCTATCTGTTGTTTATGTCCTTTGCCAAAAGTGTGCTGTCTTTGGATAATATTGGCATGCTGATGGAGATGCAAAGAAAAAGCTACGGCAATCAGAGAGCTTACGATTATTTCTGCGATGAATTTGAGAATATCCTTCAGTTTGTATTTAATCTCAAAGATGTGGTGGACAATGTGGGCTCGGATATGACAGATGAAAAACTGATGTTGAGAAATACCATTATTACCATCTGTCATAAGCTGTATTTGGATCAGTGCTTTGTGGCGCTGAGCAAAGAGCTGGAAGAGGGCCATCCGGAAGGCCGTTAAAAAATACCGCAGCTTTGCTGCGGTATTTTTTCATTTATATCAAAGGAAAAAATCAGTGGAGTGTGATTTTATGAGTATTTTGTCCGTATTCAAACAGCGCCGCAGTGTTCGTCAGTACACGGGAGAAGCAATTCCGCAGGAACTGCTGGAACAAGTGCTGAAAGCTGGTTTGACCTCTGCTTCCGGCAGAGCAAGACGCCCTTGGGAATTTATCGTTATCCGTGATCCGGACATGTTGGCGAAAATGGCAAAATGCCGTGCCGGTGGGGCGCAGATGCTGGAAGGGGCGAATGCAGCCATCGTTGTGATTGCGGATCCAAATAAAACCGATGTTTGGGTGGAGGATGCTTCTATCGCCATGGCCAATATGCATCTGATGGCAGACAGTCTGGGCATTGGCAGCTGTTGGATCCAAGGTCGGCTGAGAGAAGCAGGAGACGGAAGAAGTACCGAAACCTATCTGCGGGAGCTGCTTTCCTATCCGGACAGCTATCGTCTGCTGGCGATCCTGTCGCTGGGTATGCCGCAAAGCCATGCGCCTGCTTACGAGGACAGCGACCTGCCAATGGAGAAAATCCACTACGAAAAATTTTAACTGGAAATTCGGCGATTTTGCCTAAAAAAACAAGCATGCGCTTGAAATGGGTGGAAAATCGTTGTATGATGAAAACAGAAACCGACAAGGTTCTGCAATTTTATGCAATAGGAGGCATTTCTTATGGGAAAATTTGTTATCCATGAAACAAAAACCGGCGTGAAATTTGACTTGAAAGCAACCAACGGTCAGGTTATCCTGAGCTCCGAGGTTTACACTACCAAAGCAGCTTGCGTAAACGGCGTAGAGAGCGTTCAGAAAAATGCTCCTGTTGCTGCAGTGGAAGACCAGACCAAGGAAGGTTATGCTGCTGAAAAACATCCAAAATTTGAAATCTACACCGATAATTCCGGTGAGTATCGCTTCCGTCTGAAAGCAACCAACGGTCAGATCATTGGTGTCAGCGAAGGCTACAAAGCACATGAAAGCTGTGTTAACGGCGTAGAGTCCGTAAAGAAAAATTCTGTTGATGCAGAAATTGTAGAAGAATAAGAAAACATAAAAACAGCCGATCCTTGCGGGTCGGCTGTTTTTTTAATCAGATCCAAAGAGGCTGTAGATCTGTCTTGGGGCGTAGGGAGGAGAATAGTCCCAGCGATCAATGTGTTTTTGCTTATAAAAATAGTGAAGTGCTGCTGGTCGGGAAGGCCCATCAAAGGCGTCCACAAGGATCAGCTTGACCTTCATCTTCTCCGGTAAAATATTTTTGATGTATACGCTGGCCAGCTGTCCCGGCTCAACACCTGCCTTGGGCTCTGCCAAACCGGCCAGATTGGGCGTCAGCTCCACAAAAATCCCGTAATCTTCCACAGAACGGACGATGCCGGAAACAGTCTCTCCCACAGAGAACAGAGAGGCATTCTCTAGCCAAGTTCCCAATAATTCCCGATGACTGAGGGTAAAGCGGCCACCGTCGTCAAGAGAGCGAACGATGACCCTGATATCCTGCCCGTTGACAAAACGATCCTTGGGATGGAAGATCCGGCTGACGGAGATGCTGTCAATGGGGATCAGGGAAGGGACGCCACAGCCAATATCTACAAAGCAGCCAAAGGTTTCCATGTGGGTCACCCGAGCGTCCAGAATATCACCGGAATTTAATTTGGAAAGAAAATCCTGTCGGCAGCGTTCCTGTGCTTTTTTTCGGGACAGGATGGGCTGCAGCCGCCCCTGCTCATCGGTGGAAAAGCCTGTGACAATAAAGCAGACTGCCTTGTTGACCCGGGAGATCTGAGCAATATCCCGGGTGCTTCCGTCGTCGATGCCAATGGCTCCCTCCAGACGGGGGATGCGCCCCCGGCAAAAGCCCAGATCTACCAGCAGATCGTGTTCTGTTGTGCAGACGGCTGCCCGTGCCTCCAAAATCGTTTCTTTTTCCATTGCTTCTTGCAGTGCGGCCAGAGAACAGGTAGCACTGCGGTTTTCACAGGTATGG
>JAGALG010000191.1 GCA_017848075.1 Oscillospiraceae bacterium
CGCCATGCAGTGCTGACGGAGGGCTATTTGCCGGACTTTGAAAAAGAAAAGCGAAGGGGCTACGGCGTGGCAGTGGATATTGGCACCACAACGGTGGCTTTATCTTTAGTAGAGCTGTGCAGCGGCAAGGAGCTGGCGCAGGCCTCCGCCATCAACGCACAGAAACGCTATGGTCTGGATGTGCTGACCCGCATCAGCTATGAATATGAAAAAGGGGAAAAAGCGATCGCTCAGCTGCAGAGCGCCATGGTGGATTCCCTCAATGAATTGTTGGGACAGCTGTGCCAACAGGCAGAGATCCACCGGGAGGATATTCTCGAGATCGTGGTGGCGGCAAACTGCTGCATGACCCACATGCTCCTTGGTGTGGACGCCAGAAGCATGGGCCGAGCTCCCTATGAGCCGGAATTTCTGTCAGCACAGGAATGTCTTGCGGCGGAGATAGGCTTAAAAGCGGGAAAGGAAACCCGGCTGTACTGTCTGCCGCAGGTGTCGGCCTACATTGGCGGTGATATTGTGGCCGGTGTGGAGGTCTGCCAACTGCAGCAGGAGAAGGGCAATGTGCTCTTTCTCGATATCGGTACCAACGGCGAGATCGTATTGGCCAGTGAAGGCCGTCTGCTCAGCTGTTCCTGTGCGGCAGGTCCTGCACTGGAGGGCATGAACATCAGCTGCGGCATGCGGGCAGCGGAAGGCGCAGTGGAGGATGTCCATATCGGCGAAAGGGAAGTGGAACTGAGCACCATTGGTGCTGAGGCTCCCTTGGGACTGTGTGGAAGCGGTATTTTAGCAGCAGTGCGGGAGCTGATTCAGGGGGGCTATCTGAAAAAGACGGGCGCCTTTGTTGCGCTGGATTCTCAGCCGCAGCCTGCTATTCTGCGGCAAAACGGCACAAAGAGGGAAGCGCTGCTCTGTTCTCAGCCGGAGCTGCTGGTCACGCAGGACGATGTACGGCAGGTACAGTTGGCAAAAGGGGCGATTCTCTCTGGTTTTCAGGTTTTATTGCGGGAGGCCGGGATCACCATGGAGCAGCTGGACAAAGTGCTGATCGCCGGTCAGTTCGGCGCTCATCTTCCGAAAGAATCCCTGCTGGGGATCGGTTTGCTGCCGAAAGAAGTGGCGCATAAACTCCACTATGTGGGCAACAGCTCCAAGACGGGGGCTTATATGGCGCTGCTGTCAAAGGAAAAACGGCAGAACATGGAGTCCTTGGCGAAGGAGATCCAATACATTGAGCTGGCTCAGACCAAGGACTATGAGAGAGTCTTTGCGGCGGCACTGTCTTTCCCGAAAAAAGAAACAGCCCCTTGTTAGGGCTGCTTTATCCATAAAAAAGCCACAGCGAGAGCTGTGGCTTTTCTTTTACGCTTTTTTCATCTGACCTTTTTCCATTTTATAACGGATCATGCCCGGACGGACACAGGACAGGTCGTGGGTACTGATGAGGATGGCTTTGCCCTGTTTGGCCTGCTGCTGGAAGAAGTCGATAATCAGTGTGGTATTTTCTTCGTCCAGATCGCTGGTCGGTTCGTCAGCTACGATCAGCTTTGGATCGTGAACAAAGGCACGAATGATAGCCACACGGCGGCGCTCACCGCCGGAAAGATTGGTAGGATAATCATTGGCCATAGCCTCCAGACCGAAGTCCTTCAGCAGCTTCAGGGCTTTGCTTTCCAGATCGCTGTCGTTTCCGCAGAGGCGGTGGGGCAGACAGATATTTTCCATTACGGTAAAGTTGGGCAGAAGGCTGTCGCCCTGCAGGATATAGCTGATCTTGCTTGCCCGCAGCTGTGCCCACTGCTCGGCGCTGTAATGGGAAATATCCTCCCGGTCGAACAGGATGGAACCGCTGTCTGCCTGTGTGATGCCACAGATCATATGGAAAAAGGTACTTTTTCCGCAGCCGGAAGGTCCGGTCAGGACGACCATTTCGCCGCCGTTGATGGAGAAGTCGACATGGTGAACCGCATCAAAATGGCGATCCTGTCGGGAAAAGGTTTTGGTGAGTTCCAGAGTTTTCAGCATTAGATTTCCTCCCCTTTGATCAGTGCATCAAGATGGTTGCGGCTGACTTTCCATACGGAGTAGAGGGAAGCGGCAACCGATACAACAAGTGCCAGTACCATGCAGCGCAGTCCCAGAGCCAGCAGATACAGCAGTTCGCTGTTAAGTTTTGGGATATCCAACAGGACAACAATGGTGTTGCCGAAGATCAGCAAAGCGGCAATGGAGAAGATCACGCCGATCAAACCGCCGGCCAGACCGATCAAAACACCCTCGGAGAGGACGATGCCGGCCAATTTTTTGCTGCCTGCACCCAAAGAGGCCAGAATACCAAATTCCTTGGTGCGCTCATTGATGGTGATGGTGAAGATGCAAACCAAAGCTGCAATAACCAGAACGGAGATCAGCACCATCAGGATGCTGCTGTAATTGTCCATGCTGTTGACGGTGTTCATAGCGCCGGAAAG
>JAGALG010000192.1 GCA_017848075.1 Oscillospiraceae bacterium
CGGAAGGTAGGACCAAAGGTATAGATGTTGGAGAAGGCCATTGCCATGCACTCACCGTTCAGCTGACCGGAAACCGTCAGGCTGGTTGGTTTACCAAAGAAGTCCTGGCTGAAATCTACTTTGCCGTCCTCGGTGAGAGGTGGATTCTGTGGATCCAAAGTGGTAACACGGAACATCTCGCCGGCACCTTCACAGTCGGAACCGGTGATCAATGGGGTATGAGCATATACAAAACCACGCTCATTAAAGAATTTATGGATTGCAAAAGCAGCAACAGAGCGTACACGGAAAACTGCATTGAAAGTATTGGTTCGTGGACGCAGATGAGCAATCGTACGCAGGAATTCCACAGAGTGTTTTTTCTTCTGCAGTGGATAATCTGGTGTAGAGAGACCTTCGATTGCAATCTCGTCCGCATGAATCTCGTAAGGCTGTTTTGCTTCTGGAGTCAGCAGCAGGGTACCTTTTACGATAACGGATGCACCTACATTCAGCTTTCCGATCTCATTAAAATTCTCTACTTTATTATCTTCAAATACAACCTGAAGATTTTTAAAGGCTGTACCGTCATTCAATTCAATAAAACCAAGATGTTTAGAGGTACGGAGGGTACGAACCCAACCGGCCACAGTGATCTGGCTGTCAGCATAGTTGTTAGCAGATGCAGACAGCTCGCGCAGAGTTACTCGCTGCATAGTGTTTTCCTCCTTATAGAGTTTGTAAACTTGACACTCGCAAAAGCAAATATCATTTAATAATTATAATACAAAGAGCTTGCCATCGTCAAGCAAATTGGCAGGTTCTTTAAAAATAATGTCATGTTTAGATCAAAGATTTTCCGCAGTATTTGCAGAATTTGTAGTTCGCTTCAATTGGTTTGCCACAATAAGGACAAAAGTTTGGCTCATCTGAATCATTCACATTAAAATTCTCTTCAATCTGTTGGTTTTTATGGCGTTCGTAATCCGGAGACCATGGATCCGGTTCTTCATTCCCATCCACAATATCATACAGAGACATACGGTCTTCTCCATGTGCATTTTTATAAGAAATATAAGTATTGTAAGCTGCCAAACCTGTCCAGCATACGCCAAACAAAGGAAAAATAATTCCAAATAAGCCAGAAACTGCACTTGAAATACCAAAGGCTAAAATCGTCCAAAATATGCCAAATATTACCATGAAAATACCACCAACAAAGCTTTGTTTTGATGGGCCACGGCCAGGTTTAATGCTCTTCATCTTCCTTATCCGCCCTTTCTTGCGATTATTGAATAGTAAAGTTGTTACACTTTACACATGTATAAATTACTTGATTTAATAGGAAAATATCTTTCGTTTTAAATCATTTCGCATTATTTTATGTAAAGTTTTTAACCTTCACATCTTATTTTATCGATTTTAAGCTAAACCACTCAATCTTGCACGAATCCAGTTGCTTTCTGTTTCAGGAAGCAACCATGTCTTTTCTCCTTCTTGGACAGTCACATGACCATTCTGCTGGGGTTTAACTTTCATTTGATAGCTTTTTTCAAAGCCCAATTGCATTGCAAAGGAAACATTATAATTATACAATTCTTCCTCAACTTCTTCCGTTTCCTCATGGACGATCTGCAAAGCGTCATAAAAGCTTTGAGACAACATGTCGTCCTTGCTTTCATAAACCAGTTCTCCTCTTTCACTGTCCGTGACTGTAACACATTTCACTTCTTCAATACTGCTCAGCAAAGCCTCTCCAACGGAGTTTTCTGTCAATGGACCTAGATCTATTTCTATCTCTGTTTGCATTTGTTGCTCCATCGTAGCGGTTACTGTCGAAGCAGGCACCGTTCTCTCGTCGCAAGCACATAATAAAGCAAGAAGACACAGCACAAAACATACTTTTTTCATCGATTTCCCCTTCTCCTGTCTGTACCTTTAGTCGTCCAGCTTGTCTTGACGGAACTCTCCGTTTTCCTCTCGAACAAATGCTGTGCCAATCTCTGCTCTTAGCCAAGGAAGAACCGTTGGATCATAGTTACATAGAGTGTTCAAATGGAAGAAGCCCACCTTATCAGGATCTGAGGTATAACAATCGTCTTCATCTCCTGCAAAGAAGCGCCAACCACTATCGCCTTCATTGAGTGCTTCCTCTCGATAGAAATAGCCGACCTTGCAGCCATCGACCATAATCCGGTCAGTGGCAAGACAGCCTGCCGGACCTTCCCAGCCTGTCAAAATCTGCTTGATTTGTGGTCCCGGAATCGCCCATTTTTTGACTGGGAATTGATACCACTCCCAACGAGTCCAGTGACCCTCACCAAGAAACAGTTTATGCAACAGCATATTGTTAATGGCATAGAAC
>JAGALG010000193.1 GCA_017848075.1 Oscillospiraceae bacterium
CAGGGCATCCAGTGTTTTGGTGCTGATGGCCTCGCCTTTTTTCATGCGGTAAAGGGTGTTAGCAGAAAAGCCCTCTTTAAAAATCAGGTGGTACTCTGTGATCCCTTTTTTCAGCAGAGTATCGTAAAATGGGGAATAACTGATCATACATTACATCACCAAGAAAAGTTTATCATACTCAAAGACTTGACTATACTTAATATTTTAAGTATAATGATAACAAATCATTCCGTGAGTAAGGAGAGATTTCCATGAGACCGTCCAGAAGAGAGCAGATCCTTTTTGTGTTGCAGACTTTCCTGTTTGCGATTCTGTTTCTGCTGCTTCTGGTCGGTTTCTGCGGTGGGATACAGCTGCTGCAGCTGCGTCTGTTATTGTGAAGGGAAATAGTTACCTGCAAAAAAACAGTCCGTACCAAAATGGTACGGACTGTTTTTGTCATTTTCTTATCTCTCAAATTTGGAAAGGAATTCTTTTGTGCGGGTATTCTGTGGGTGATCGAAGATCTGCTCTGGGGTACCCTGTTCACAGATGACGCCGTCTGCCATAAATACCACATGGTTGGATACGGCTTTGGCGAAAGCCATCTCGTGGGTAACGATCATCATGATCAGACCTTCTTTAGCCAAATCACGCATGATGGAAAGAACCTCGCCGACCATCTGTGGGTCCAGTGCGGAGGTTGGTTCGTCGAAGAGAAGCACTTCTGGTTCCATAGCCAGCGCACGAGCAATAGCGACACGCTGTTTCTGACCACCGGAGAGCTGTCTTGGTTTGGCATTGATGTAAGGAGCCATGCCAACCTTCTCCAGATAGAACATTGCGGTTTTTTCGGCTTCTTCTTTGCTCTTGTGCAGAACCTTGGTCATACCGATCATGCAGTTTTCCAGCACGCTCATGTTGTGGAACAGGTTGAAGCTCTGGAATACCATGCCTACTTTTGCGCGATATTTCGTTGGGTCATTGCCACGCTCCAGAATGTTTTTCTCATGGAAGAGGATCTCACCGGAGGTTGGAGTTTCCAGCAGGTTGATGCAGCGCAGCAGGGTGGATTTACCGGAACCGGATGCACCGATGATACAGGTTACATCCCCTTTGTCCACATGGAAGTCGATATCCTTCAGAACAATATGGGAACCGAAGGCTTTGCTGAGATGATTGATTTGAATAATATGTTCGCTCATATTAGCGGCCTCCTTCCCGGGTATCCATGTTCTGGTCATTGAACTGGCTGTGTTTTTTCTCATTAAATTTATAGGTACCGGTACCGGCTACCAGTGGATCCTGCATAACCAGTTCGTAGTTGACAGGGCCATCCATTTTATTCTCCATTACGCGCAGAATACGGGAGCAGGTGAAGGTCAGAATGAAGTAAATCACCATGGTGATGGCGAAAGCTTCAAAGTAGGTGTAGTAGGTGCCTGCGATGCCGCGGGTGGTGTAGTACAACTCTACAGTACCGATTACGGACAGAACACAGGTATCTTTGATGTTGATGATCAGGTTATTGCCGATCTGTGGCATAATGTTACGCAGAGCCTGTGGCAGAATGACATACATCATGGTCTGGAAGTGAGTCATGCCAATGGCTTTTGCGCCTTCGGTCTGGCCGGCATCAATGGAGAGAATACCGCCGCGAACAGACTCGGCCATGTATGCACCAGTATTGATGGATACGATAAAAATAGCAGCAGTCCACATGCTCATATTGAGGCCAAAGATGGCAGCAGCACCGTAGTAAATGAACATAGCCTGTACCATCATTGGAGTGCCGCGGAAGATCTCAACATAAGCGCTGAGCAGAATCTGCAGCAAACGGAGCAGGAACCAGTGGATCGGACGATTTTTGCGATCCAGCGGAATGGTCTGGACGATACCAACAGCAAAGCCAATGACACAGCCCAGCAGGGTACAAACAATAGCAATGATCATGGTAACACCGGCGCCCTTGATCAAAGAGGTGCCGTATTCATTCAGCAGGAACAGTACTCTGCCGAGAAAATCCTGTGGTAACATAGAAAACTCCTTTTTCGTTAACATTGGTAGGGCGCGATGGATTTTCCATCGCGCCGCTGTCTTACATTTGATTTAGTTGTTCAGTGGCTGCAGGCTGATTGCTTCTTCCATGAGGGCAGTGTAGTCGTCTGGAGTCATGGTAGACAGGATCTTGTTGATCGCGTCTTTCAGCTCGGTGTTGCCTTTCTGCATGGAGATACCGATGTTGATCTCTTCTTCAGAAACTTCGTAGTTCTGTTCGCTATCGGTGAAGTCCAGCAGAGTGAAACCAGGGTATGCTACGCAAGCTGCCATTGCGGTAGGAGCGTCAGTAACAACAACATCACATTTGCCGGAATCCAGTGCAACCATCATTGCAGGTGCG
>JAGALG010000194.1 GCA_017848075.1 Oscillospiraceae bacterium
CAGAGAAGGTGTATATCTCTCTGCACCAGCACATGGGCGCACCCTGTGAACCACTGGTAAAGAAGGGTGACACTGTAAAAGTGGGCCAGCTGATCGGCGATACCAGCGCATTTATGAGTGCAAAAACCCACTCCAGTGTATCTGGTACCGTAGAAGCTATCACCACAATGACCACCAGCATGGGCGGTACAGACCAGTATATCGTCATTAAAACCGACGGTCTGCAGGAAGTATCCGAAGAGGTAAAACCACCGGTTGTCAACAACTATCCGGAATTTCTGGAAGCTGTAAAAAACTCCGGTCTGGTTGGTCTGGGCGGCGCAGGTTTCCCAACCTTTGTCAAATTCAATCTGAAAGACCTGAACATGGTCGATACTCTGGTGATCAATGCCGCAGAATGTGAGCCATACATCAC
Source organism: Oscillospiraceae bacterium (assembly GCA_017848075.1). GTDB lineage: Bacteria > Bacillota > Clostridia > Oscillospirales > Ruminococcaceae > Negativibacillus. Next base: position 416 of record JAGALG010000194.1, read on the forward strand.
TACTGACTATCGTACCTGTATGGATAAAACCAGAGAACTGCTGGCTGGCGCTCGTGCCATCGCAAAATATCTGGAACTGAGCCATATCTACATCGGTATCGAGGATAACAAGCCACAGGCTATCGAACTGCTGACCAAAGAAACCGCAGACGATCCAATGTTCCATGTGGTTTCCATGAAAGCAAGTTATCCAAAAGGCGCTGAAAAAGTAATCGTTTACGAGTGCACTGGCCGTGTGATCAAGGAAGGTCAGCTTCCATTCCAGGCAGGCTGCATCGTATCCAATGTCACCTCTGTTGCCTTCCTGGGCGAATATCTGGAGACCGGTATGCCACTGGTGACCAGAACTCTGACCATCGATGGTTCTGCTATTGCTGAGCCAAAGAATGTCATCGCTCCAATCGGTGCAATGTTCGAGGATATCGTAAACTTCTGCGGCGGCTATAAGGAAGAGCCGGTGAAAATGATGATGGGCGGCCCAATGATGGGTATTACCATCTACACCGACGACATCCCAATGGTAAAAAACAACAACGCAATGCTGGCCTTTGGCGCAGAACAGGCTAAAGTTTATGAGGAAACTGCCTGCATCCGCTGTGGACGCTGCGTTCGTGCCTGCCCAATGTCTCTGATGCCGGCAGCCATCGAAACCGCTTATAAGCTGAAGAAAGAGGACGAACTGAAAGAGCTGAAAGTAAACCTGTGCATTGAGTGCGGTTGCTGCTCCTATGTATGTCCTGCACACCGTCATCTCGTTGTGACCAATAAAATGGCAAAACGAATGATCGCTCCAAAGAAATAAGAGGTGATACAGTTTGAAAACGAAATTGATGGTATCTCCATCTCCACACATCCATGATGCAGTAAGCACTCAGAGCATCATGCGCGATGTGCTGATCGCACTGGTTCCTGCCCTGATTGCTTCTGTTGTGATCTTTGGCTTCCGTGCGCTGGTACTGACCGCAGTCTGCATCGCTTCCTGCATGATTTTCGAATACTTTACTCGCCGCATTCTGGGCAGAAGCAATGATGTGGGTGACCTGTCTGCTGCTGTTACCGGTATGCTGCTGGCCTTCAACCTGCCAGTTGGCCTCCCACTGTGGATGGCTATTCTGGGCTGCTTCTTCGCAATCGTAATTGTAAAACAGCTCTTTGGCGGCATTGGTCAGAACTTTGCAAACCCAGCAATTGCAGCTCGTATCTTCCTGCTGCTGTCCTTCTCTCTGCCAATGACCACATGGGTACAGGTTAACAAGGTATCCGGTGCAACTCCACTGGCACAGATGGCTCTGGAAAGAGCAGGCGAAGCACAGATTTTGCCAAACTACCTGGAAATGTTCCTGGGTCTGCGCGGTGGCTGTCTGGGCGAAACCTGCGCTCTGGCTCTGATCATCGGCGGCATCTACCTGATTGCTCGCAGAGTGATCACTCCAACCATTCCACTGGCTTACATCGGTGGCGTTGCTGTACTGGCTCTGCTCTTCGGTGAAGACCCACTGATGCATATCATGAGCGGCGGCTGTCTGATCGGTGCAATCTTCATGGCAACCGACTACACCACTTCTCCGGTTACTGAAAAAGGTAAAGTGATCTTCGGTCTGGGCTGTGCTCTGCTGACGATGATCATCCGTATCTTCGGTTCTTACCCAGAAGGTGTTTCCTATGCAATCCTACTGATGAATATTGTTTGCCCACTGATCAACAAATATACCAGAACCAAACCATTCGGAGGTGTGCAGTAATGAAAAATTATCTGATTCCTACCGTAGTTCTGGGTGTGATCTGCATGGTCATCACCGCAGCTCTGGCTGTTACTTATCAGATTACTCAGCCAATTATCGAAGAAAACAACCGTAAAGCAGCAGAAGCAAGCCGTGCAATGGTTCTTTCTGCAGCAGACGGCTTTGAAGAAGTAAGCGGCGACTTCCCGGAAAATACCGTGGATGTTTATGTTGCTACCAACGGCAGCGGTTACGCTATCACCACCACCGCAAAAGGCTATGACTCTGACCCACTGAAAGTGATGGTTGGCATCAAAGCAGACGGTACCGTGGAAAAAATCAATGTTCTGTCCAATACTGAGACTCCAGGTCTGGGCTCCAAAGTTTCCGAGGATTCCTTTACTTCTCAGGTCATTGGCATGGACAGCAATATGAACGGATTTGAAATGATTGCCGGTGCAACCAGATCCTCCAATGCGATCAAAAACTGTGTTTTGACTGCATTTGAAGTTTACGATATGGTGAAAGGAGAGTAGGGGAAATGGCAAAAGAAAAAATCAGCCTTTCGGTCTTGACCAAAGGTATTATTAAAGAGAACCCTGTTCTCGTTCTGATCCTCGGTACCTGTCCAACTCTGGCAGTAACCACTCTGGCAGTGAACGGTGTAGGTATGGGTCTGGCAGCAACCTTCGTACTGGTTTGCTCCAATATCGCAATCTCTCTGCTGAAAAATGTAATTCCGGACAAGGTTCGTATTCCTTGCTACATTGTAATCATTGCAGGTTTTGTAACCTTGCTCAGTTCCCTGATGGAAGCATTCCTGCCAGATTTGTACTCTGCGCTGGGTCTGTTCCTGCAGCTGATCGTAGTAAACTGTATCATCCTGGGCCGTGCAGAAATGTTCGCAAGCAAAAACGGTGTGATTGCTTCTGCGCTGGACGGTGTTGGTATGGGTCTGGGCTTCACTCTGGCTCTGCTGATCATGGGCTCTATCCGCGAGATCCTGGGCGCAGGTACCTGGTTCGGTATTCCACTGACTGTTAACCTGTTCTCTCCAATTTCTATCTTTATTCTGGCACCTGGCGGCTTCCTTGTTTACGGTATGGTTATCGCAACAGTAAATAAACTGACCAAAGGCAAAGCCATTAAAAAGAAAGAATTTGGCTGCGAAGGCTGCCCAAATGCAGGCGGCTGTGCTTCTTGCTCTGGCTGTTCCGAGAAAGGAGAGAATAAATAATGGAAATCTTCAAAAATTTGATGTACATCCTGATGACATCTGCCATTGTTGAAAATGTTGTTCTCGCCAAATTCCTTGGTATCTGCCCATTCCTTGGCGTTTCCAAAAAGCTGGACTCTGCGATTGGTATGAGCGGCGCTGTTATCTTTGTTATGCTGATGGCAACTGCTGTTACCTACCCAATCTATGCGTTTCTGCTGGTTCCAAATGGACTGGCTTATCTGCAGACCATCGTGTTCATTCTGGTTATTGCAGCGCTGGTTCAGCTGGTTGAGTTCATTCTGAAAAAATACATGAAAGCTCTGTATCAGGCTTTGGGCGTATATCTGCCACTGATCACCACCAACTGTGCTGTTCTGGGTGTTACCATCCTGAACTTCGACAATAACTTCAGCTTTGTGGAATCTCTGGTTAACGCTGCAGGTACCGGTCTTGGCTTCATGATCGCAATGGTTCTCTTTGCTGGCGTTCGCAGCAAAATGGAAAGCTGTGACTTCCCAGAGAGCTTCAAAGGTATCCCATCTACTCTGATTGCTGCATCCATTGTATCCATGTCCTTCATGGGCTTTGCTGATGTTGCAAACGGAATTTTCATGTAAGGAGGAGAGTGTATCATGAGTGCTATTCTGACTCCTATCCTTATCGTTGTTGTGATCGGCGTAATTGCCGGTCTGGTTCTGTCCATTGCTGCTAAAGTATTTTATGTGGAAGTGGACGAAACTCAGGCAAAAGTTCGTGAAGTGCTGCCTGGCGCTAACTGTGGTGCTTGTGGCTGTGCTGGTTGTGATGAGTATGCTGCAAAACTGGCCAAAGGTGAGGCAGAGCCAAACCTTTGTACCGTTGGCGGTGCTGCTGTTGCAGCTCAGATCGGTGAGATCCTGGG
>JAGALG010000195.1 GCA_017848075.1 Oscillospiraceae bacterium
GCCCAGACCAAACTGGAAAAGGTCATGGGCTCGCAGCACGAAGGAGAGCAAAACTAAATGACATTTCGGGAACAACTGATGGACTATGCCTCCCGCACGGAGGCGGCTTTAGATGCTGCCTTGCCATTACGGGACTGCCCCCAGAAAGAAGTGGTGGAAGCTCTGCGCTACAGCCTTCTTGGAGGAGGAAAGCGGTTGCGTGCCGCCCTGCTGCTGGCCTTTTATCAGGTGTGCGGCGGCGAAGGGGAGAAGGCTCTGCCTTTTGCCTCTGCTTTGGAGATGGTTCATGCCTATTCACTGATCCACGATGATCTGCCCTGCATGGACGATGACGATCTGCGCCGGGGCAAGCCTTCCTGTCACATTGCCTTCGGCGAAGCGACTGCTTTGCTGGCTGGCGATGCCCTGCTGACCCACGCCTTTGACCACATGCTCCACGCCGATATGGAGCCGCAGCGCCTGCTGGCAGCAGCCGGCTGCCTGTCCCGTGCCATCGGTGTTTACGGCATGATCGGCGGACAGGTGATGGATCTGTCCAATGAGAGCAGCCCCGATATCACCGAGCAGCGCTTGAAGGACACAGATGCCCTGAAAACCGGCGCTTTGATTTGTGCAGCCTGCGAAATGGGCTGTATTCTGGCAGGCGCCTCCGAAGAAAAACGGACTGCCGCCAAAGAGTATGCCGCCAAAATCGGCCTTGCCTTCCAGATCACCGACGATATTCTGGATCAGTGCAGTACCACCGAGGAGCTGGGTAAGCCGGTTGGCAGTGATGAAGAGAGTAAGAAAGCAACCTACGCCAGTCTCTATGGCATTGAGGAAGCCCGCCGCATCTCTGCGGAGCTTTTGACCCAAGCCAAAGAGAGTTTGCGTGCCGCTCGTATGGACAGTCCCTTCCTGCTGGACATGGCGGACTACATTCTGGAACGGAAGCATTAAGCTGCAAAGCAGTGGAAAGAAGTAAGTATGAGAGAATTTTTTGTTGAATTGTTGAACAATCATTTTATCGTTGTTTCGGCTCTGTCCTGGTTCCTGGCGCAGGTGATCAAAACCCTGCTGAATCTGATCATGACAAGGGAACTGGTGATGGAACGCATGGTGGGAGCTGGCGGTATGCCCAGCGCACACTCGGCCTTTGTGGTATCTCTTGCTGTGACAGCGGGCCGGATCTGCGGCTGGAACAGCTTCCAGTTTGCTATTTGTTTTGCCTTGGCAACCATCGTTATGTATGATGCCACCGGCGTTCGTCATGCGGCAGGAGAGCATGCCAAGGTGCTGAACCTGATCCTGAACTCCATGTCGGACAATATCCGCACCATGTATGAAGTAGAAAAGAAAAAGAACTTCAGCTTTTTCCGCAAGCTGAGGGCAGAAGATCCCGATGACGCCAAAGCGCTCAAAGCGCAGCAGGAGAATCAGAAGCTGCTGAAGGAGCTGTTGGGCCACACGCTGCTGGAAGTGGCAGGCGGTGTCGTCCTGGGTCTTGCAGTGGCATTATTGTACCCACTGCCTTAATCACTGAATTGAAAGCAGGAAAGGAGGCGTACCATGCAGGAACCTCTTTTACAGAATATCCAATCTCCGGCTGATGTGAAACGGCTGAGCCGGGAACAGCTTCCCCAGCTTTGTCAGGAGCTGCGGCAGCTTATGATCGAGACCACCGCCAAAAATGGCGGCCATCTGGCCTCCAATCTGGGCGTGGTGGAACTGACGGTAGCGCTCCACCGAATCTTTGATTCCCCACAGGATACCATTGTTTGGGATGTGGGTCACCAGTGCTACGCCCACAAGATCCTGACCGGACGGCGGGAACGCTTTTCCACACTGCGCCGTAAGGACGGACTGTCCGGCTTCCCGAAGCCGCAGGAAAGCGTCCATGACTCCTTTGTAACCGGTCATTCCAGCACTTCTGTTTCCGCGGCCAGCGGTATGGCGCGGGCAAAGACGCTGAAAAAAGATCCCCATACGACCATCGCTGTCATTGGCGATGGTGCCTTTACCAGCGGTTTGGCCTATGAGGCCATCAATAACGCTGCCCGCAGCGGCGACCGCTTGATCGTTATTCTCAATGACAACAAAATGTCCATTTCCAAGAACGAAAGCTCCCTGGCTCGCTACCTGTCCAACATTCGCTCCACGCCCAACTACTTTAAGATGAAGGACAGCGTGCAGGCTGCCTGTCTGAAGCTGCCCCTTGTGGGTAAGCCGCTGGAGCGGGGCTTGTACAAGCTGAAATCCCTTGCAAAAACCGTTCTTTACGGCAGCAACTTCTTTGAAGATCTGGGCTTCCGCTATCTTGGCCCGGTGGACGGCCATGATTTAAACCAGCTTTGCTCCGTACTGAGTCGAGCCAAAACGCTGGATCGGCCCATCTTCCTCCATGTGGAGACACAGAAGGGTAAGGGCTACTCTTACGCAGAAGAAAATCCCGGTGAGTTCCACGGGACCTCCGGCTTTGATATTGAAACGGGCAAGGGCAAGGCTCCTTCCGCCAGCTTCTCTGATGAATTTGGCAAGTATCTGACTGAATTTGCTGCTGAAAACGATAAAATCTGTGCTATAACCGCAGCAATGGCTTCAGGTACAGGCCTTGATAAATTTGCCAAAGAGTATCCAAGCCGTTTTATAGATACAGGTATAGCTGAGGGGC
>JAGALG010000196.1 GCA_017848075.1 Oscillospiraceae bacterium
GGGTCAGCTCCTCACGGGTCGGGCCATCGTCCACGATGTGGCGCAGGCTGTATTCCAGACCCTGTGCGTCCAGCCAGGCTTTGGCCTTGCGGCAGGTGGAGCAGTTTGGATACCATAACAAAAGCATGGTTCCGCCTCCTTTTTTTGTTCTCTTACTCTTACTCATTACGACCCTATTGGCCGTTATGCAAATTATATCAGCAAATTCTGACAAAGTAAACGGAGAATTGGTTCTCAATTGTGAACTTTCTATTTCATTTGAAGAGAAAAGCTCCATTTTGGGAAAAATGGAGCTTTTTTGCTGTTTATTTGATGATTTTTCTGCATTCCAGATAGTAGCGCTTGTCCTCAGCGGCACCCATGGAGAAGGTCTTGCGAGGCAGGATACCATCAATAAGGATGGTCTCGAAAAGGCTCTCCTTGCCCAGTGCCGGGAAGATGAAGCCAACATTGTCTTTGCGGCTGGACAGCTGCTGAACAATGTCGCTGCCGTGGACATAGTCCACCTTGCCGGAGAAGTCCTGCACATAGCTGTCGATAAAGTTTTGGATCGTACCGGCTGCCATATTGGCACTTGGATTGCAGATCCACATGCGGCAGCTTTCACCGGCCAAATACATATCCACGAACTGCGTGTTGGCCACTGGCTCGTAGGCGATCTGGCAGCAGCGCTCCAGTTGACGCAGGAAGTTCTGGGTGTCCACGCCGAAGACGATGCGGTTGATCGGCTCGAAGGTCAGGGACGGATCGTTCAGGTTCACCAGCTCGCAAAGAGCGTAGCGAGCCGGGTGATCCTTCAGCTTCTCCGGAGAGAGGCTGGCTTTCAGATCCTCGTAGTGGCTTTTGGCCGCTGCAAGGGACATGTTGCCGTCACCCACCGCATAGATCATGGTCGCTTTATCCGGCATATGGTACTTTTCTTCAAAGGCGCTGCGCTGAGCCAGCTGCTCCAGCAGAGCGTCGATGGTTTCGGATTGCTGCGGGCTGACCTTCCAGCCCTTGATGGAGCCGCCGTCCTTCATCAGTGGGAAGTCATAGAGAGCTTCCATCTGGTCGGTATGACCACGGAGAGAGGACATCACGGCATCTTCCCTGTCGTCCATCAGCAGCATGGCGTGGGAAACCTCCAGCGGAGCGTTTTCCCGGAACTGCCGACGGTAGTGCAGCAGACTGGTGCTGCCCTCGGAAGCACGGATCTTGGTTTCGGCATTGGGACGGAAGCTGAACTCCTCCAGGTCGATGACGCCCACCAGACCGCTGCGGGTCTGACCGCTGCTGGTGCTGCGCTCTACATAGATGTAGTCGTCCACCTCATTCAGCATGTGGCGGCGCACATAGGTACGCATGGCGCGGTAGAGAGCGCTGACCCTCTGGTCCAGATCCGGCTGCCACAGAGTGGCGTCGGGAATAATCATATGGTAAGTGGAAGGATTGCTCTTGACCTGCTCCTCCACATCCCGCCAGTATTCCGGCTGGGAGGAGAACTGGTCGCAGGCAATGACGCTCCAGCTGTTCATATCCTTTACATTTGGCACAAGAACCTTGCCCTTGCCAAAGCCAGTGTTATTCATGGTATTCCTCCTGAATCCTGAGAAATCTTCTTCAATCCTATAGAAAATGCAGCAAATCCTGCATGGTGTAACAGAGTTAAGCTAATTATACAATAGATTTCGTCAATGTTCCAGTAGAAAACGCAATTTTTTTCAATATGCGACATTTTTAGTCGCGCAGTAAAAGGGAAAAGTGTCAGCGGTTGACTCCCACTGAGCCGCCGATGGCACCGCAGAGAAGCATGGTGAAAAACTTGATCAGACTCCAGCTGTCTACGCCCTGTTTCCAGGAGATGGTGGAAATCATCAGCAGAA
>JAGALG010000197.1 GCA_017848075.1 Oscillospiraceae bacterium
AATTACTGAGCGTCAACAGCGGACATATGAGCGATCAGGTCCAGAACTTTGTTGGAGTAGCCCATTTCATTGTCGTACCAGGAAACCAGTTTCACGAAGGTGTCGTTCAGCATGATACCAGCTTTTGCATCGAAGATGGAGGTTCTGGTGTCACCGATGAAGTCGGAAGATACTACCATATCTTCGGTGTAACCCAGGATACCTTTCAGTTCGTTTTCAGAAGCTTCTTTGATCTTAGCGCAGATCTCTTCGTAAGTAGTAGGTTTTGCCAGTTTTACAGTCAGGTCAACAACGGAAACATCCAGAGTTGGAACGCGGAATGCCATACCGGTCAGTTTGCCTTTCATTTCTGGGATTACCAGAGCGCAAGCTTTTGCAGCACCGGTAGAGGATGGGATGATGTTGCCAGCTGCAGCGCGGCCGCCTCTCCAGTCTTTAGAGGAAGGACCGTCAACGGTTTTCTGGGTAGCGGTAGTAGCATGTACGGTGGACATCAGACCTTCCACAATGCCGAAGTTGTCGTTAACAACTTTAACCAGTGGAGCCAGACAGTTGGTGGTGCAGGATGCGTTGGAAACAACAACCATATCTTTGGTGTACTCGTTGTTGTTTACGCCCATTACGAAAGTAGGGGTCTCTTTATCTTTTGCAGGAGCAGAGATAACAACTTTCTTTGCGCCGCCTTTCAGGTGAGCGGATGCTTTTTCGGTGGTGGTGAATACACCGGTAGATTCTACAATGTATTCAGCGCCGCAGGAAGACCAAGCGATTTCAGCAGGATCTTTGCAAGCGAAAACAGCAACTTCTTTGCCGTTTACAACCAGTTTGCCGTCTTTTGCTTCGATTTCACCTTTGAAGTGACCGTGTACGGTGTCGTATTTGGTCATGTAAACCATATAATCCAGATCAACGAATGGGTCGTTGATACCTACGATCTCATATTTTTCTGGCTGAGCAACTGCTGCACGGAACACCAGTCTGCCGATACGGCCGAAGCCATTGATACCAATTTTAATTGCCATTGTAACCAACCTCCAATAGTATTAGTATAACTATATATTATACCAAATCCTTAGAACTTACAAGGTGAAAGTGCCATCCTTAACCAAATTGTATCTTTCAGTTAAAAAAAACTTTATTTTTTGGTCAAAATCTCGTTGTCTGTTTCCAAGACCCATGCAAACCTTATCTGATACATGAAATCTCTCTGCAGGAGGCTGCGACAAAAAGTTTCAACATTTTGGCAAAAAATACTGTCTTTTTCCATATCTTATGTTATAATATAACCAAGATTTTGTCGAATCCTGTCGAATCGTTCAAAGCATTTCTCCGTCCATGAATTACCATTGGCTAAAGCTCTGCCTTCTGCATAGTTTATAGTTGAATGTGCCGTTTTGGCCGGATGATACAGGGAGATTGATCCATGAATACCAATTTGATTCGTCAGGCGCTGGAACAGCTGCCACTGCCCTATCTGATCACAGATCGGGACTTCAATATTCAGTGGTATAACAGCAGCCTGAAAAAACAGTATGCATATCTGAGCATCATGTGTTCCTTGGAGGGCATGCTCTTCGGTTACGATCCGGAGGCGATCCTCCGTCAACTCAATGAAAGCGATGCGCCTTTGACGCTGGCCTGCAAGCTGCCCATGACCTCCGTCACCTTGACGCTGGCTCCTCTGCGGGAGGATTCTGTTCAGGAAGTGGAGGCTATTGTGGTGACTCTGACTGGCACAGCATCGCTGTCAGAAAGCAGCAACGCTCCTTTGACCGCCTTCCATCAGGCTTTGCGCGCTCCGGTCAGCGGTCTGTTCGGCTCCATCAGTCTGCTGCAGCGCCGTCTGCAGGATGACTTTGCGCCGGAGCTGCTGGATATGAACCGGGATTGCTATCGAATGCTCCGGGCCTGCATCAGCATTTCCGAATACAGCGAATATATCAACGGCCAGTCGGCTCCTCAGTTCCAATACTACGATTTAGGCCGTTTCCTCCGGGAACAGTTGGAACCTGCCGTTCCTCTTCTGGAGAAAATCGGTATGGAGCTGACCCTTGATCTGCCACAGGAAAGCATTCCCTGCGCCATTGACAGCGAAAAGCTGGCACTGGTGCTGTTTTCCCTTCTGTCCAACAGCTGTACCTTCTGTGACAGCCGCAATCAGATCCACATCAGCCTGAACCGCAGCGAGACTCACGCCACCATTACGCTCTCCGACCAGGGTTATGGTATTCCGCTTTCCATTCTGCCACGGGTCATGGAGCCATACTTCTCCCGGGGACTGGATGATCTGGATCGCCCGGGCATCGGTTTGGGTCTGCCTCTGTCCAAGGCGATCATGGAACAGCATGGCGGAACTTTGGCCTTGCAATCCGTTCAGGACAAGGGAACAACGGTGGCCTTATCCCTTCCGCTGAACCGTGTTCTGCCCTATCAGGATTTGCAGCTGCGTTCCAGTGCTCGCACTTATGGCAGGGACCTCTATTCCAAACGGAACATCTTCCTTTCTCCGGTTCTTTTGCCGGAGGATCTGCTATAAGGCCACGACACAGAAAGGATAACCAATAATGAAAAAACAAACTCTATGGAAACGGGTCAGCGTCCTGCTCCTCGCTTTGCTGATGCTGCTGTCCCTGGTATTGGGCGGCTGCGAAGCGGAGGAAGTGGATCTAGCTCTGGATATTGCCGATGTGGTGCTGGACGCTGCACTGGCTGACGAAGAAAACACAACGGAAACCCAGCAGAAGGACGACAGTCCGGAAAGCTCTCAGGCTCCTCCTGCACAGGAAACACAGGAAGAAGTAGAGGAAGAAGCGGAGGAAACAGAACCAGAAGCCGAAGTGGAACCCGAACAGGAGGAAGAAGTCTCTCTGGATCCGGATGGCCGCTACACTTCTCCGGAAGATGTGGCTTTGTACATTCATCTCTACGGCAAACTGCCCTCCAACTACATTACCAAAAATGAAGCTAAAAAACGAGGCTGGGAAAGCAACAAGGGCAACCTTTGGGATGTGACCGACCAGATGTCCATCGGCGGCGACCGTTTTGGCAACTACGAAGGCACTCTGCCTGAGAAAGAAGGCCGCAGCTGGAAAGAATGTGATGTCAACTATGAGGGCGGCTACCGAGGCAGCGAACGTCTGCTCTACTCCAACGATGGTCTGATTTACTACACGGACGACCATTACGAAACCTTCACTCAATTGTATTAAGGAGCAAAGCGAGGTACTGTTATGCAGGTACAAATTTTGTATGGAGAACAGCTTACAAGCAAAGAACAGCTCCATCAGCTGTTGGCAGAGCGGCTCCGTTTCCCTGCCTACTACGGCTGCAATCTGGATGCCCTTTGGGACTGCCTGAGCGAGCGCAGTACCGCACTGGAGCTGATCCTCTCCGATCAAGAGGCCCTCTGTGCCAATCTGCCGGACTACGGTCTGAATTTCCTCCGTGTGCTGGAGGATGCTGCCCGGGAAAATCCGCAAATTCAAGTAAAATTCCGTTAACATAAGCCGTGCTCCTCGCACGGCTTTTCTTATATCCCCTTATATGGTATAATAACTGTAACGAACTGTAACGCAAACGCAAAGGAGTGGAGCCTCATGAGCGAAATGGAATACACCTCCCGTCACAGTCAGCTGAGGCATCGACTAAAGTCCCGCATCAGCGAAGAACTGTTTGAGTCCATGCCGGAGGACATTCAGAATTTCCTTTTGGAAATGCCGCAGGAGGATATCAAAGAGGCCTATCTGAATGTGATGCTGAAAATTCCATGGATGGTGGATAAGACGGTACCGGATGTGAATCTTCATTTGGCCAAAATGATGCTGGAGCGCAGTCATTACGCCATGCATGATGTAAAAGAAAAGGTCATGCGCTATATGGCATGCCAAAAGCATCTGGGCAAAAACTACGGTGCAGTTCTGCTGCTGGCCGGAGCACCCGGCGTAGGCAAAACCTCCATTGCTGCTTCCATCGCTGCGGCGATGGGTCGCCCCTGTGTGAAAATTTCCCTGGCCGGTGTAGCCGACGCTCTTTTCCTTCGTGGTGTACAGCAGGTGTTCCATAATGCCCGCCCAGGCCGCATTGTGGAGGCCATCGTCCGCTCCCAAAGCTTCTGCCCGGTCATTTTGCTGGACGAGATCGATAAAATGGGCAGTTCTCAGGAACACGGCTGCCCGGAAAATGTCCTGCTGGACATTCTGGACAGCGACCGCAGCAAATTCGTGGATAACTACCTGAACTTCCCGCTGGATCTTTCCAATGCCATCTTTATTGCTACCGCCAATGATCTGCGTCCTCTGTCCCCGGTTCTGAAAGACCGCATGGATATTGTGGAGCTGCCCTCCTACACGCCGCAGGATAAAGAAAAGATCGTTCAGGGCTATGTGTGGCCCCGTCTGATCAAGGAGTATCAGCTGGATTCCTTGGACAAGCTCCATGATCCCCTGTCTGCCAACGAGATCGTTGTCTGCACACAGGCTCTGGAGTTGGGGGATGACGCCGTAAAAGAACTGATCAAGCTCTGTCCGGAAGAAGGTGTCCGGGATTTGGAGCGCATCTGCCGCACGCTCTGCGAGTCCGTCATCAGCCTGTATTACGCACAGGGTATCCTGATCCGAAAAATCGATGCCCGCTCCCTGCCCAGTCTGCTGGGTTCCATCTTCTATCCCAAGAAATAAGCCCATCAAGGCCGCACCGATCGGTGCGGCCTTTCTTTTTTCACAAGCTTTCCTCTTTTTTCTTAGGAATTTTGCTAAAAATTAGCCTTCCTCTTATCAATTCGTTGCAATCGCAACGAATTGATGTTACCATTAGTTTGTAATTGATTGCGCTCGCAACGAATTTTCCCGCAGAAAACTCCTGCGAGAAGGAGGTCTATCATGGATTCCCTGATGCGTTCCATCAGCCGCACTTACCGCTGCTCCAACCGATACAAAACAGAAAAGCTGAAAGCTTCCGGCCTGAAGGCTATTCAACAGACCTACATTTTCCAGATCTGCCGCTTCCCCGGTATCTCGCAGGAACAGCTTTCCCAGCGGATCGCGGTCAACAAAAGCAATGTGACCCGTCAGCTTGCCACGCTGGAGCAAAACGGCTTTATCAACCGCCAAGCCTCCCCGGAGGATAAGCGGATCCAACAGGTTTTCCCTACAGAAAAGGCCCAAGCCCTGTTTCCACAGGTGCAGGAGCTGATGCGCAGCTGGAACCGGATGCTGCTGGAGGATTTTAGTGAAGAAGAACAGGAGCTGCTTCTGTCCATGATGCAGCGTGTCCAGCAAAAAGCTCTGCTGCTGGCAGAAAAGGAGGAAGAAAAACAGTGAAGCATGTTTATCAGTACTTGAAACCCTACATTCCACGCATGTCCCTGGGACTAACCATCAAATTCCTGGGCACCATCATGGATCTGCTGCTGCCATGGATTTTGTCCCACATGATCGATGAGGTCGCGCCTTTGAAGGATGTGGGGCTTATCGTCAAATGGGGCCTGATCATGCTGCTCTGCGCCGTGGTTGCAGTCATCACCAATGTGGTTGCCAACCGCATGGCCTCCTGGGTAGCCACCCAGTGTACCCGAAAGATCCGCCACGATTTGTTCCAGAAGATCTCCTACCTGTCCTGTGCACAGGTAGACTACTACACCATTCCTTCTTTGGAATCCCGACTGACTACCGATACCTACAATGTCCACAATCTGATCAGCCGCATGCAGCGTATTGGTATCCGTGCACCGATCCTGCTGCTGGGCGGCATTATCATCACCCTGCTGCTGGAACCGGTACTGGCCTCTGTTCTGCTTTGTGTTCTGCCTTTCCTGGGTATTCTGGTCTTCCATGTGTCCAAAAAAGGTATCCCGCTGTACACTCATCTGCAGCAGGGTATTGACTCCATGGTGCGAACCGTACGAGAAAATATTACCGGTATTCGTGTCATCAAGGCTCTGTCCAAAACCGAACACGAGCAGGAGCGCTTCCGCGAGATCAATGCTGAAGTCGCTGCCCGTGAGACGACCGCCGGCGTAACCATGTCCCTGACCAACCCAATGATGAACCTGTTCCTGAATTTGGGCCTGACCATCGTTATTTTGGTAGGTGCCTACCGGGTCAATGCCGGTCTTACAGAAACCGGTAAAATCATCGCCTTCCTGACCTATTTCACGATCATTCTCAACGCCATGATGTCCATCACCCGTATGTTCGTCATGATGAGCCGTGGTACCGCTTCCGCCAACCGCATTGCGGAGATTCTGGACGCCCCGGCCGATCTGGAGTTGGCCGCTTCCGACGATATCGAGAGCGAAAACCACATCGAGTTCGACCATGTATACTTCGCTTATGAGAAGAGCCGTGACCACCACATCAGTGATATCAGCTTCTCTTTGAAACGAGGCGAATCTCTGGGTATCATCGGCGCCACCGGTTCCGGTAAGAGCACCATCATCAATCTGCTGCTGCGGCTGTACGATCCCGACGAGGGACAGATCCTGATCGATGGCCGGGATATCCGCACCATTGAAAGAGA
>JAGALG010000198.1 GCA_017848075.1 Oscillospiraceae bacterium
GACAAAGAAGGCTTTGCAGAAGTTGGTCACGATGTTGCTATGCAGATCGCTGCTATCAACCCAGCTTACCTCTGCCCAGCTGAAGTTCCAGCAGAAGTAATCGAAAAAGAAAAAGAAATCCTGAAAGTTCAGGCTATGAACGAAGGCAAACCAGAAGCTATCGCTGAAAAAATGGTAGCAGGCAGAATCAACAAATACTATAAAGAAAACTGCCTCCTGGAACAGGCATTCGTTAAAGATGACAAACAGTCCGTTGGCGGCTACATTGCAGCAAAAGCAAAAGAAATGGGCGGCAAAATGGAAGTTGTTAGCTTCGTTCGTCTGGAAAAAGGCGAAGGCCTGGAGAAAAAAGAAGACAACTTCGCTGACGAAGTTGCAAGCATGATGAAATAATTTCATACTGGCTTCTTTAACTTTAGTGGCATAAAAACCTCTGTGGAGAAATCCACAGAGGTTTTTTGTTTCTCTTGTGAAACTTGTGAAAATATTCGCTTTTTGTCTCTAAATTCCTTGTAAAAAAAGAATCGGGTGATATAATACCTGTATCCTACCAAACATAATTGGGAAACAAGCAGGGAAGGGGCCTTCTCGATGACAGTTATCGAACAGATCCAGGAAAAATTTCCATTTTTGACAAGAAAACAGAGGGAAGTCGCCAACTATATGCTGGAAGACCCGGAGCGTATGTCCTATGTTACACTGAAAGAGATGAGCAAGGACACCGCAATTACCGAGATGACGATCCTGAAAACCTGCACGGTTTTGGGCTTTGCCAACTTCAGTAGTATGAAATATGAGTTCCGCAAATATGCTGCTATGCAGCTGGAACAGTTTCGTTCCCAGACCTCCGGCTACCAGGTTGCTGCGCTGCCGGCAGGGGAGGAGAATGAGGAAGCTCTTCTGCGGGAGATTTGTGAGAATGAAGTGCGAATTGTGACCAATCACCTGAATAATCTGGATCCGAAACAGATTTTTGCAGCAGCTGATCTGCTGCTTGCTGCGGATAAGGTTGTTCTGTTCGGTCGCGGTGTAGCATATAATGTGGCCAGCCATGTGGCAACTCTGCTCCCATCCATGGGCAAAGGAGCAATCGCCATCAATTCCGAGATTTACGACGATGTGTACGGCGCGTTACCGTTGCTGACCAAACAGAGTCTGGTGATTGTTGTCGCATTCCCGGACTATTACCGAACTACAGTGAAAATTGCTGAATATGCTCACAAACATGGAATCAAGGTTATGGCTTTCACAGACAGCGAGCGTTCTCCGATTTGTGAATTTAGTGATTTCAACCTGTTCATGCCAAGTCATTCTCGCATGTTCCTGAACAATATTGCTATGCCAATGGAGACCGTCAATCTGCTGGCAACAGCAATGAATATCCGTTTGGGCACAAAATCAGAGCAGGAAATTGAATCGGTTAACCGATACAACGCTTTCAGCGATTTTGAACTTTAGTACACTAATCGGTATTTTAAATAAAATTGTGAATAAGTTAGCCCTCTGTTTCATAAGAAATAGAGGGCCTTTTTTTAA
>JAGALG010000199.1 GCA_017848075.1 Oscillospiraceae bacterium
CCAAAGAGCCCCGGTAGGATTGTTTCTGCCGGGGTTCTTTTTTGACCACCTGAAACAAAACGCTCCTGCTTTCATGTTTTTTACATGAGAGCAGGAGCGTTTCTATTTTTTTCCCTATTTGCACAGTTCCTCAGCCAGTGCTTCGATCTGTGCGCGGCTGTCGTCGTTAAGAGCAGCCATGATCTTCACGCTGTTTTCGGTGAAGCTCAGGTTTTTGCTGTTTTCCAGCATTTTGCTCATCACTTTTGCAGCCATTGGAGCCCAGGTACCGTTTTCCATCAGGGCAACGGTACGGTTCTGGAAGTTCCGTTCGGTCAGATGGTTGATAAATTCCTTCATGAATGGGAAGATATCGCCGTTATATGTAGTGGTAGCCAGAACAAGCTTGCCATAACGGAAGGCATCTTCCACAGCCTCCGCCATATCACAGCGAGCCAGATCGTTGACAGCAACTTTCGGGCAGCCCTTTTCTTCCAGCTTCTGCGCCAGCAGTTCTACCGCTGCTTTGGTGTTGCCATAAACGGAGGTGTAAGCGATGGTCACGCCTTCGCTTTCCACAGCGTAGGAGGACCAGGTGTTATAAAGGTCGATATAGTAACCCAGATTTTCCTTCAGAACCGGGCCATGCAGTGGGCAGATGGTCTGAATGTCCAAGGCAGCTGCTTTTTTCAGCAGAGCCTGTACCTGAGCACCGAATTTACCAACGATACCGATGTAGTAGCGGCGAGCCTCGCAAGCCCAATCCTCTTCTACATCCAGCGCACCGAATTTACCGAAGCCGTCTGCGGAGAACAGAACTTTATCGCAGGAATCATAGGTAACGATCACTTCCGGCCAGTGAACCATCGGAGCGGTCACGAAGGTCAGGGTGTGTTTGCCCAGACAAAGGGTGTGGCCCTCGCCAACGACCATGCGGCGATCTGCATAGTCCGTGCCGAAGAAGCGTTTCATCATGGCAAAAGCCTGATTGGAAGCAACAACAACAGCTTCCGGGTAAGTCTCCATGAAGAGACCGATGTTGGCAGAGTGATCCGGTTCCATATGCTGAACGATCAAATAGTCCGGTTTGCGTTCACCCAAAGTATTCTGGATATTTTCCAGCCACTGGGTGCCGAAATTCTTATCTACGCTGTCCATGATGGCGATTTTCTCGTCCAAAATAGCGTAGGAATTGTAAGCCATACCATTGGGAACGATGTACTGACCTTCAAACAGGTCGATCTGATGATCGTTCACGCCAATATACTGAATGTCCTTGGTGATGGTCATAATGAGTCTCTCCTTATTTTTTATAATTGGCTGTCTGCTTCAGACAGCATTCTGGAATCAGTATACTTGCTGAACAGAAAAATGTCAAATCAAGTCGAAGGGGATTTCTTTTAGCAAAATCCAGCAGCCCGGTTGCAAAAAGAGAGGGAAAGTGCTACCATAAACTTAACCAAAGAATGGGAGGAACTGTACCATGAAATATCAGATCGATGAAAAATTCCTGCTGGACTGCTTCAAAGAAATTGTTGAAACTCCAAGCCCAGTAGGCTACTATGTAAAAATGAATCCTGTTATGGAGCGTTATGCTGCAATGTTTGGCCAGACTGTGACCTATGACAACAAGAGCAACGCTTACATCACTCTGGACGGCGAGGACAACTCCAAAACCGTTTTGATCGGTGCTCATTTGGACACCCTCGGCCTGATCGTTCGCCGTGTTGATGCAAACGGCATGATCCGTGTTCGTCAGCTGGGCGGCGTAAACTACGCAAGCTACGAAGGCGAAACGGTGACCATTCACACCCGTGACGGCAGAGAATACACCGGTCTGATGGCTTGCCAGTCTCATTCCGTTCATGTTTTCGACGATGCAAGAACCGTAGAACGCAACGAAAACACCATGATGATCATTCTGGATGAGAAGGTAAAATCCAAAGAGGATGTTTACGCACTGGGTATCCGCAACGGTGACTTTGTTTCCATCGATCCGCGCTGCCAGATCACCAAAAATGGCTTCCTGAAATCCCGCTTCATCGATGACAAAGCTGCAGTAGCCTGCACCTTTGCTATGCTGAAATATCTGACCGAAAACAATCTGAAACCAAAATACCGTACCATTCTCGCCTTCCCATACACCGAGGAGATCGGTCTGGGCGGTGCTTATGTACCGGCTGAGGTTTCCGAGTATGTTGCCATCGATATCGGCCTGATCGGCCCGGACTACGAGGGCAATGAATATAATGTAGCTATCTGCGCCAAAGACGCAGCAGCTCCATATGATTTCGAGCTGACCACCCGTCTGGTAAATTATGCAGAAAAAGCTGGCTGTGACTACTGTGTGGATATCTTCTACCGCTATGGTACCGACGGTACCGCAGCACTGAAGGGCGGCAACAATGTTCGCGTTGCAGCCTTTGGTATGCCGGTTTACTGCAGCCACGGCATGGAGCGCACCCATGTGGACAGCCTGACCAACACCACCAATCTGATGCTGGCCTACACTCTGGATATCTAATCCAAGCAAAACAAAGGAGCAAAGCCATGCTTTGCTCCTTTTTCTTATGAGAACGGAGGGCTTCTATGGATAAGGAACTGCTGCGGACGATCGTACAGCAGTATGGCTTTCGGGGAGAGCAGATCAGCGATCCCATTGATTCCTCTCACGGGGAGGCGGATCGCCGTCTGGTCTACATTGTGGACGATACAGCGGTGCTGCACTGCTATTCTGCCGCTGTCATGGACGAGGCCTTTCTGCAGGGAATCTCCCGTCTGGTGCAGCGGCATAAAGAGATCGCTGTTTGGGCGCCCAGCCTCTTCCCCCGCAAGGATATGGGAGAGCTGCTGACCCTGTGCCGGGAGGGCGAAACTCTGTGGCGCTGCTACATGGAGGAAAAGGCTCCCTACGCCTTTTTGGATAAAAAGAAGATCGACCTCTACGACTCCAAAGCGGAGATGCTGCCCTTCCTTGGAACGCTGGCCAGTCGCTACAGTAATATAGATTTGGTGGAGAATCGCTCCATGTGGTCCATTATCGAGCTGGCACCAATGGATGCTATGGAGACCGGCATCGACGAAAAACAGGAGAATGTGGACAGTCTTTGCGCTGCTCTGGGGGAGCAGCCCATTGTGCAGCGAATTCGACGGCTCAATGAACGGGCCCGCAGCCGCATCGGAGAGCACTTGGCAGAGCTGCCCCGCTGCGTGTATCAGG
>JAGALG010000200.1 GCA_017848075.1 Oscillospiraceae bacterium
CGAGCTCCCGGTGGTTCGTTCATCTGGCCGTATACCAGAGCGGTTTTGTTGATAACGCCGGATTCACACATTTCGTTGTACAGGTCGTTACCCTCACGGGTACGCTCACCTACACCAGCGAATACGGAAATACCGCCGTGCTGTTTTGCTACGTTGTTGATCAGTTCCATGATCAGAACGGTTTTACCTACGCCCGCACCGCCGAACAGACCGATCTTACCGCCTTTTGCGTAAGGAGCGATCAGGTCAACAACTTTGATGCCGGTTTCCAGGATCTCGGTGGTGGATTCCTGTTCTTCGTAGGATGGAGCCGGACGATGGATCGGCCAGTGCTCTTCGGTATCCGGGGTTGGTTTGTTGTCAACTGCTTCACCCAGCAGGTTGAAGATTCGACCCAGAGTTTCGGTACCTACCGGTACTTTGATTGGGCCATCGGTATCAATGGCTTTCATACCACGAACCAGACCGTCCGTGGAGCTCATTGCGATGCAGCGTACTACATTGTCACCGATATGCTGGGCAACTTCGGCGGTCATGGTTTTGCCGTTGTGTTCAATGTGGATCGCATTGTTCAGGTTCGGCAGATGACCGTCAGCAAACTTAATATCCAGTACAGGCCCAACAACCTGGACAACAGTACCGCAGTTATGCTCGTTCATGTGCATATCTCCTTCTTTTTATATTAGGAAACGAAATCATAGTCATAGTATTTTTATGATGAAAGTGCCAATGGGCAAACTTTGCTTTGCAAAGGCAAACCATTGTGCGTAAACAAACACTTTGTGTTTGTTTACTGTTCGGCACCTGCCACGATCTCGGTAATTTCCTGGGTGATCGCGCCCTGACGAGCTCTGTTGTAGCTCAGGCTCAGGGATTCGATCATTTCGGCTGCGTTCTTGCTTGCAGCATCCATTGCGTTGCGACGGGACGCAAGCTCGGATACCCATGCACGGGACAGCGCGCCGTAAACGATACCTGCCATGTAATCCGGAATGATGGAGTCGAACACTTCCTCAGCACTTGGTTCGTAGACGATCAGGTTATGGGCCCGAACATCCACTTTGGTAGTATCCTTTTTGGAACTTGCCAGAGGAAGAACGCTCATCACGACGGGAGACTGACTGAGCATGGAGATGAAGTTGGTGTAAGCCACACAAATTTCATCAAAATCGCCTTTGAGATAGCCCTGGCACAGGATCTGAGAGATAGCATCGCAATCGTCCAGATCCACATTTTCTGCGATGTTGAAGTTCTTGCTCAGGATCTCGTAGCCCTTGCGCTCACAGAACTCCACCGCTTTCTTACCGATAGGCAGAATGCAGACTTCTTTGTCCCCGATGTCAGCAGTCAAGGCTTTGAACATATTGGAGTTGTAGCCGCCTGCCAGACCACGGTCGCCGGCGATCAGCACATAACAGGTTTTCTTAATAGGACGCTGAACCACATAAGGAGAGCTCATATCGGTGTTGTTGCGGGAAATATCCACCAGTGCGCCGTAGAGAGTGTTGAAGTAAGCACGGCTGCTTTCTACTCGTTCTCTTGCTTTGCGCAGCTTGGAGGAGGCAACCAGCTCCATGGCTTTGGTGATCTGCATGGTGCTCTCGACGCTCTTAATGCGGTTCTTAATGTCCTTCATAGAGGCTCCTGCCATAATAAGCTCCTTTCCGCCCGAAATAACAGGCTAAATTTTATTCATCAGCTACTGACTTTAGCCTATTTGGTATTCAGGAAGGAAGCTTTGAACTGGTTGATTGCCTCAGCCAGTTTGGCAGTAGACTCTGCGGACATCACGCCAGTGTTGTGGATCTCGTCGATAATGTCGCTGCAGTGGTCGTTCATGTAGGAGAACAGACCTTCCTCGAATGCGCCGATGTCGGAAACTTCCACATCCATCAGCATATCGTTGGTAACGGCGTAAATGATTGCGATCTGGTGAGCAACATCGATTGGATTGTTGCGGTCCTGTTTGAGAACTTCCACAATGCGTTCGCCCTGTGCCAGACGGCGTTTGGTATCGCTGTCAAGGTCGGAACCGAACTGGGAGAAGCTCTTCAGCTCGATGTACTGGGAGTACAGCAGCTTCAGAGAACCGGAAACCTTCTTCATTGCTTTGATCTGAGCGGAACCACCAACTCGGGATACGGAAATACCAGGGTTAACTGCTGGCATAACGCCGCTGTGGAACAGCTCGGACTCCAGGAAGATCTGGCCGTCGGTAATGGAAATTACATTAGTAGGAATGTACGCGGAAACGTCGCCTGCCTGGGTTTCGATAATAGGCAGAGCGGTGATGGAACCGCCGCCGAATTCAGGAGCAACACGAGCAGCGCGCTCCAGCAGACGGGAATGGAGGTAGAATACATCACCAGGGTAAGCCTCACGGCCCGGTGGTCTGCGGATCAGCAGGGACAGTGCACGGTAAGCAACTGCGTGTTTGGACAGGTCATCGTAAACGATGAGAACATCCTTGCCCTGTGCCATGAAGTATTCTGCCATAGCGCAGCCGGAGTATGGAGCGATGTACTGCAGAGGAGCCAGCTCGGATGCGGTGGAGGATACAACGATGGTGTAATCCATAGCGCCGCCCTGAGTCAGGGTCTCAACCAGGTTTGCTACGGTAGAGTTTTTCTGACCGATCGCAACATAGATACAGATACAATCTTTACCCTTCTGGTTCAGGATGGTGTCCACAGCCAGAGTGGTTTTACCGGTCTGACGGTCGCCGATGATCAGCTCACGCTGGCCACGGCCGATTGGAATCATAGAGTCGATCGCTTTGATACCGGTCTGCAGAGGAACGGATACGCTCTTTCTTTCGATGATACCAGGAGCGTTGGACTCGATTGGTCTGAATTCATTGGTTTCGATTGGGCCTTTGCCGTCAACAGGCTGACCCAGTGCGTTTACAACGCGGCCGATCATGGCGTCGCCAACTGGAACGGACACAACGCGTCCGGTTCCTTTTACAACATCGCCCTCTTTGATACCTGCGTCTGTACCCAGCATTACGATGGAGACAGAGTTTTCTTCCAGGTTCAGAGCCATGCCGTATTCGCCGTTAGAGAATTCTACCAGCTCGTTGGCCATACATTTATCCAGGCCGCTTGCTCTTGCAATACCGTCACCTACCAGGATAACTGTACCGGTTTCATCCTGCTGGATCTGGTTGCCATAATTTTTGATCTGATTTTTAATAATGGTGCTGATTTCTTCTGGTAGTAAGTGCATAGTCTCACCAACTTTCCTTTATGCAAACATATGAAACAGGGGTCATCCCCCAATAACTCAAATTCAAGCAAAAACCAACAACTACAGAGTTGTCTCGCCCAGTTTTCTTCTGAGCGCTTCCAGATGATGCTGAACGCTGCCTTCCAGCTGAGTGCCCTTCATTTCCAGACGAACGCCGCCCAGCACAGACGGATCCACCCGGTTGGACAGCAGAACGGTTTTGCCGGTCTTGCTCTCCAGAGTTGCCTTCAGCTTGCCGCAAAGCTCCTCGCTGAGAGGAACCGCGGTAACAGCGCAAACTTCTTCGATGTTATGGTCTTCGTTGAAGCGCTGGCGGAATTCTTCCGCACAGCCGGAAAACTCAGCAATGGTGCCGTTTTCCACAAGGATCTTCATAAAGTTCAGCACATGAGCGTGAACTTTTTCTCCGAAGGAAGCATCCAGCACAGCCAGACGCTCGTCTTTTCTCAGAGCGGGAGTGGACAGCAATTTGATGAAGTCCGGATTGTCATTCAGAGCTTCTGCCATTGCGCCGGTTTCCTCCAGCAGCTGCTGAGTCAGATTTTCCTCCACAGCAAGATCATACAAAGCGCCGCCATAAGTTTTTGCTACTTCTGTCATGACGCTTCACCAACATTCTTGATAAAGTCCTCGATGAGTTTTTCGTGGTCTTTTGCGGAAATTTCTCTTTCCACAACTTTGGAAGCAATGTCCACTGCCATACCGGAGATCTCGTCTTTGATCTCGTTGATCGCTTTTTTCTTTTCCTGAGCGATCTCAGCTTCGGCACGAGTCATCATGGCAGCAACTTTGGCCTGAGCCTCAGAAACCAGCTCAGTGCTTCGATGCTGAGCCTGAGCGGAAGCAGCTTTCACGATCTCGCCAGCTTCCTCTTTGGCAGCAGCCAGACGGTTTTCATAGTCAGCACGCAGGGTGTTGGCGTCTTCTTTCGCTTTGTTTGCGTCAGCGTAAATTTTATCTACCTCGTCCTGGCGTTTCTGCAGAATAGCCAAAACTGGTTTGAACAGGAATTTCTTCACCAGCAGCATCAGGATCAGCAGGTTGCACCACTGAGTGATCAGGGTCCAAGGAGCAAGGGAGACAAGTTGCATGAAGTCCATCAAGAACCCTCCTTTCTTCGCTTGTTAAAATGGTTTGGTCGGGTCAAGATTAGAACTGACCTACCCATGGGTTAGCGAAGATCAGGATCAGACCGGTTACGAAGCCGTAAATACCGGTGGTCTCTGCGATCGCACAACCAAGCAGCATGGTGCTGGTAACATCGCCTTTTGCTTCTGGCTGACGGCCGATTGCTTCACAAGCACGACCTACTGCGTAACCTTCACCGATACCAGGGCCGATACCTGCGATCAGAGCCAGACCTGCGCCAATTGCGGAACCTGCACATACAATAGCTTTTTCCATCATGATAGTTTTCCTCCTAAGATTGCGGCATCTGGGGAAAAACCCGCCGCATTAAAAATTTTAAACAGTTTGAAACGATGCCCCAAGGGGCTGCAGAATGATTATTCTGCGTCCGGACCACCGGCAGCGTCCTGAATGTACATCATGGACAGCATACAGAAGATGTATGCCTGCAGACAACCGGAGAAAACATCGAAGTAAATCGATGCGATTGCAGGGATACCAACCTGCAGGAACGGGATTGCACCCAGCAGCTCGCCCAGGAAACCAGGCAGCAGACCGAAGAGCATTCTGTTGGCAACAGCCAGCGCACCGTAGATCAAAGTACCGATTACCGTACCGGAAACAACGTTACCAAAGTGACGGCAG
>JAGALG010000025.1 GCA_017848075.1 Oscillospiraceae bacterium
TCTCTGGTTCGGGATATTCTCTGCTTCACACCGCTGGCTCTCTGCCTCTCCGCCTTCTTGGAACAGCAGCAGCCGGGCAGCGGCATCCGCGGAATCCTGCTGTCGGCTCCTCTTGCCGATGCGGTTGCCGCCATTGTAATCCTGAGTTTGACCCTGTCCTTCTTCCGCAACAAGAGTGCGGAAAGCTGGGAATAAGCACTAAAAGCTCTCTCCGCTGCAGCGGCGAGAGCTTTTTTTCCATTCTTTTCAGTAACATTTTTTCACTCAATGGAAAATTATTTTTGTGCATTGACTTTTGAAAAGAAAATAAGTATACTTGAGGCAGTTAGCGGAGGATAACAATATCCGCTATTTTTTTAAAACAGTTGTTAGCTTACGCTAACAGCATTGCAGTTGGAGGCGTATCAATGATCGACAAAAAACTTCTCAGCCTGCTTGGTGACAACAAGAAATATATTTTTTTCACGGCAGCTCTGATGGTAGTGGGTTTGTTTGCAAACCTAAGCATCACGGCCTGCATTTGCCGCGCCATTCAGTTGGCAGCAGAATATGATTTGCATGGTGGCGGCGCTGTCATCTTTTTGTGGCCGGCTGTCTTTTCCTTGATCGGAATTGCGATTCGTTATATTACATCCAGACTTGTGGGTGATTTAAAAGACACACTGGGACGAAAGGCCAAAAAAGACCTTCGCGAAAAGGTCTACAACAAAATCGTAAAGCTGGGTGTTCGTTCCACCGACGGAATGAGTATGGCTGGTTTAACGCAGGTTTCCATGGAGGGCGTGGAACAGCTGGATTTGTATTATTCTTCTTATATTCCGCAGTTCTTTTACGCCATGATAGCGCCCATTATTCTGTTTTGTATTACAGTATGGATCGACTGGCGTGTAGCATTGATTCTTCTTGCCTGTGTGCCGCTGATCCCGGTATCCATCGTTGCTGTGTCCAAATATGCAAAGAAAATTTTTGCAAAGTATTGGGGCAAGTATACCTCCATGGGCGACAGCTTTCTGGACAGTGTACAGGGTCTGAAAGAATTAAAAATCTTCCAGGCAGATGGCGCACAACACATCAAAATGAACGAAACCAGCGAGGAATTCCGAAAAATTACCATGAAGGTACTGGTGATGCAGCTTGCCAGCACAACCATTATGGATTTGGTGGCCTACGGAGGCGCAGGTCTCGGAATTGCGTTTGCAGTTCTTGGCGTTGTGGACAGAGGACTGTCCCCCTTTGCTGCATTATTTCTGATTCTTGTGGCTGTTGACTTTTTCCTGCCGCTTCGAGCTTTTGGTTCTGCATTCCATGTAGCAATGAATGGCGTCAGCGCCGGAAATAAAATCCTTTCCCTTCTGGAACAGCCTGATCCTGTTTGGGGCAAAAGCTCTGTGGAAGACACGGAACTGAAACTGGAGAATGTCACATTTTCTTATGATGGCAAACGCGATGTTTTAAAAAATGTATCAATGACATTTCCAAAGACAGGTATGACAGCGATCGTTGGTGAATCCGGCTGTGGAAAATCAACCGTAGTCAATATGCTCTTTGGGGCATTCCGGCCAAAATCGGGCCTGGTTACTGTGGGTGGCAAGTCCATGGAAACGCTCTCTCGGGAAAGCTATTATGCACATCTTGCTGTGGTCAGCTACAATACCTATCTTTTCAACGAAACGGTTCGTCAAAACTTTATGCTGGCCAATCAAACTGTGACCGATGCAGAAATCTACGCTGCACTGAAAAAAGTCAACCTTTCGGATTTTATCCGAGAAAATGGTGGTTTGGATAAGGTTATCACCGAGGATGCTGCTAATATTTCCGGCGGTCAGAAGCAGCGCTTGGCCCTTGCAGTCAATTTGGTCGCCAATAAGGCGATTTATATTTTCGATGAAGCGACAAGCAACATCGACATGGAAAGCGAAGCCATCATTATGGAAAATATCAAGGAGCTTTCCAAAAACAAAGCAGTTATTGTGATTTCTCATCGTCTTGCCAATGTAGTTCCTTCTGATTTGATCTACTACATGGAATCCGGTGAGGTAAAAGAAATCGGAACCCACAAGGAGCTGATGGAGAAACAGGGTGCTTATGCCAAACTATATTTGACGCAAAAAGCCCTGGAAGAAGGTTATGCGGAGGAAACAACATATGAATAAAAAACAGAATCTCCGCAGAAGCGGAGCAAAAATAATGGCAAGCCTGATTCTGCTTTTGGGCAGTCTTGCTTATATTATGGTCCTTGCTGTCATCAACGGTTCCTTCGGATTCCTCTGTGCCATGGGCGTGACATTGATGGGAGCTGTCGGTGTTGCAAAAGCTCTTGGTGAGACGATCTCCTTATCGTATGCTGCGATCGTAGCACTGGCCATTGGCTGTGGCGTTCTGCGTGGCTTGCTGCGGTATTTGGAGCAATACAGCAACCATTATATTGCATTTCGACTTTTGGCAGTTCTTCGTGATAAAATTTTTGCTGCACTGCGTGAACTCTGCCCTGCAAAGCTGGAAAGCAAGCAAAAGGGAGCAATCATTGCAATGATCACCTCAGATATCGAAACTTTGGAGGTGTTCTATGCTCATACCATTTCTCCGATTTGTATTGCGGTGATCGTTTCCCTTTGTGTGCTTGTGTTTGTCGCCGCGGCATCCAGTTGGCACTTGGCTCTGGTGGCGCTCTTTGGATTTGTGATCGTCGGCATTGTTGTGCCGCTGATTTCTTCCGGAAAGCTGAAAGCCTCCGGTGTGCGCTATCGTGCGGAGTTCGCAGCGTTTAATGCATATTTTCTTGACAGCATCAAGGGAATCAAAGACATCGTGCTGAATAATGCGGGCAAAGAGCGAGAAAAAGAAGTCAACCATCGTTCGGATGTCCTCCTTGCAGAAACCAAGAAAATGAAGCACGATACTACAAAAGCTGCCGCCGCCACAGAGCTGTGCGTTTCACTTTTTATTCTTTTGACACTTGCGGTCGGTATTTTCCTTGTTGCAAACGATATGCTTACCATTGGCAGAATGGTGATTGGTGTGGTCGCTGTATTTGGTTCCTTTGGCCCGGTGATTGCCATTTCTGCATTACCGGGAAATCTGACACAGACCTTTGCCTCTGGTGATCGTGTGCTGAACCTTCTTGCCGAGAAGCCGGCTGTGACTTCTGTGAAAAATGGCAAACATTTTGATTTTGAAAATTTGACTGTCAATAAGCTATCCTTCTCCTATGATGGGCAGACGCAGGTGCTTTCTGAAATCTGTATGCATGCCGAAAAAGGGGAGATCGTGGGCATTGTAGGTGAATCCGGCTGCGGAAAGTCTACATTTCTGAAACTTCTTCTTCGCTTCTGGCAGAAGAGCAAAGGCGAAATTGCCTACAACGGCACGGATATTGACCATCTCGATACAGACAGCCTTCTTGAAAATGTGACCATGGTCAGTCAGGTGACTTACCTCTTTGACGAAACCATTGAGGAGAATCTTCGCATTGCCAAGCCGGATGCGACTATGGAAGAAATCGAAACTGCCTGCAAAATGGCATCGATCCATGATTTTATCCTTCGTTTACCGGACGGATACAACACAAAAGTCGGAGCGTTGGGCGACAATCTTTCTGCCGGAGAAAAGCAGCGCATTGGTTTGGCCCGTGCTTTCTTGCGTGGCAGCGAGTTGATTCTCCTTGATGAGCCAACCAGTAATGTGGACAGCATCAACGAAGGCATTATTCTGAAGGCGTTAAAGGAACAGAAACGCAAAAAGAGCATTATTCTTGTGTCTCATCGTGAATCGACTATGGCGATTGCGGATCGCATCTATCGTGTGGAAGGAGGACGGATGTATGAGCAGCGTAGAAAGTAAAAGAGAACAGGAAAAACGCATCGTTGCCTTGATGATCCGTCTGTATTGCAAAAAGAAACATGGCAGAAAGACTGAGCTGTGCCAAGAATGTCAGGCGCTTCACGATTACGCCATGCTGCGATCGGATAAGTGCCCGTTTATGGAAACAAAAACCTTTTGCTCAAATTGTAAAGTTCACTGTTATAAAGCCGATATGCGTGAAAAGATACGAGAAGTTATGCGCTTCTCCGGGCCGCGGATGATCTTTCATCATCCGCTTATGGCGATCCGTCATGTCATTGAAAGCAAAAAAGAGAAAAGAAGATTGGAGAAAAAGATATGAATATGAAAAAAATACTGTACATTATTCTCGGCTGTGTTGGTGTGGGTCTGGGAGCTGTGGGCGCTGTTGTTCCTATGCTGCCTGCCTTCCCCTTTTTGATGCTTGCAGCCTTTTGCTTTGCCAGAAGTTCAGAAAAACTGGATCGTTGGTTCAAAGGAACCAAACTCTATAAGAATAATCTGGAGGACTATGTGGCAGGTCGCGGTATGACATGGAAAACCAAGATTCGCATCATGCTTACGGTCACAGTGCTGATGAGCATCGGCTTTATCATGATGGGAAGCAAAGGTATCGTGGTGGGCTGCATTGTTTTGAGCTGTGTTTGGCTGTTCCATATTCTTTATTTCTGTTTTGGAGTGAAAACTCTTTCGGCAAAAGTGAATGAGTAAAGTGATCGGTGTACCAGATATTGAGATAACGAACATATCAAAGAAAACGCGGGAATTGCCAGAACTAAACGCCTTTTGGGAGCAGCCGTCGGGCTACGAAAGCCTCTTTTTTTCCCATGATTACGCCATGGAAAAAGATCTTTGCGTGACATTTCTCCTGCCTCCTGCTATACTGAAGGCAGAAAAATCGGTGAGGTGATCCCATGCGTGATATTGGCAAGAATCTGAAAATGCTGCGGGAACAGAAGGGTCTCAAACAGGAGGAACTGGCAGCTCAGCTCTTTGTGACCCGGCAGACCATTTCCAACTATGAGAACGGCCGCAGCCGTCCTGACATTGAAACCTTAATGAAAATTGCCCAGCTTTTGGACAGCGATATCAACAGCATCCTGTACGGCCCTCCGGCCGCTGAAGATCAGCTTCGGGCCAAGCGGCAGTTGTCCATCGCTCTGCTATTCAATGGACTGTTTGCCATTCTTTGGGCGCTTGGACTGCTCATTTGGAACGATCAGTTCCAACGCTTTTCCTTCGGTGCGGCGGCCGCTTCCTGGTATCTGGCCGATATGATCTTCCGTCCTCTCTGCCTGCTGTTTCTCGGCTGGAGCCTGCTGCAAATCATTTCCCGGCTGTGTCAGGCCAAGCCTCTGTCCACTCCTTGGGTGCCGTATGTACGCCGAGGACTGCTGCTTGTGACTTTAACTTGTCTTATTTTCATGCTTCCATATCTGATCTGCTGGATTGCTTGGTTCTTCCGTAACAGCAGTCAAAACAGCGTACTCTTTTATTTCGGCCAAATTCCCTTCCTGAACCGTTTGGATTATTTTATCATTGTAACCCTGTGCGGTGGCTATCCTTTCGTATTCTTCGTGTTGGGAGCGCTGCTGTGGCTTTTCGGATTCCCCGCAGAAAAGCAGCAGAAAGCAGACATGGACATTTTGCCACCTCATTTGCCACCTCAGGAGTAAGATTTTTTGTCTTATCCTACCTGATGAACCTCTTTAAAGACGCAAAAACTCCCCTCTTTAGACGGGTGCTCGTAAGACAGTAATTCTAAAAAAATTACTATTTTACGGCATCTGTCTGACAGGGTTGGAAAACAACTACGAAAAGAACGATGTCGAGTCGAAAGACTTAACATCGTTCCTTTTCTATCTCAAAATCCTTGAAATTACGGAGGTTTTACCATGAAACGCCTATTATCTTGCGAGTTTAACTTTGATACGGTCTGCGTTGAACTAAAGTTCTCAGACGGCACTATGATTGCCATTGACACCATTGCGGTTGAAAATGAGGTGGCTGACAATATGTATCAGCGGTCAGAGCTTGATTATCTTATCTACAATGACCCGATGGCATACGCCGATTTGATACTCAACGGCAACCCTGAATCCTATCTAAAGGCTGTAACAGAATACAAATCGCTTGATTGATTTTCTCACGCCCCAAGGTCATCTTGGGGCGTGTTTTCAAAAAAGTTACACTTTAATGTGATGAATTTTATCGTATCATCTTGAAAAAACCGCTAAAACCATGTATAATAATGTGTGTACACACAATGCGTGTGTGAAGAACAATCATTAAGCGGAGGTGCAGTGAATGGAATGGTTTTCCATGCCGGATTGGGTAACTCCAGAAATTCTACTGACTATATACGCATCCATAATATCAACAATCGCTCTTGTTTGGAACATCGTACTTGCCCTTTTGGAAAAATGGTCAAGGTTGAAAGTCTCAGTGGAGTTTCGAGACAGCATGACCGCTGGGATAGATGGGAAAGTCATTAGAGGCCCGACCGTCTGCTTTATAAGAATTGTGAATAAGGGTAATCAAGTAAAATATGTTTCGTCAATAGACTTGAGCTTACCTTACAGAACATCAACTGGTAATATGTTTTCCTTGATAAATCCAGGGACTAAATTTCCAGTAGAGATATTACCGCAGCAAGAATATGTGTATAGATTTAAGTTTCGAGCTCTACCAGAAATAATGCTTGAAAAA
>JAGALG010000201.1 GCA_017848075.1 Oscillospiraceae bacterium
CACCGTCCTTGGGCAGTGGTTCAGCTGCGCAGCGAGAACAATCAGGGTACTCTTTACAATCTGGTTGGCTTCCAGACTAATCTGAAGTTCCCGGAACAGAAGCGGGTCTTTGGCATGATTCCCGGTCTGGAGAATGCGGAATTCATTCGCTACGGCGTGATGCACCGCAATACCTTCCTGAACTCTCCGAAACTGCTGGACAATACTTTCTGCCTGAAACAGGACAGACGCATCTACTTTGCCGGACAGATGACCGGTGTGGAAGGTTACATGGAATCTGCCGCTTCCGGTATTTTGGCGGCGCAGAATCTGTGGCTGGCAGCCAATGGGGAAGAACCATTGGTGCTTCCTGCTGATACCATGCTGGGTGCGCTGGCCCGTTATATCAGCGACGAAACAGTGGTAGACTTCCAGCCTATGGGTGCCAATATGGGCATCCTGCCTCCGCTGGAGACCCGGATTCGGGATAAAGCGCAGCGCTATGAGCTGATTGCCAACCGGGCTCTGGAAAGCCTGGAGGCTTATTTAAACAGTCGAAATTAAGGAGGAATTTCCATGAGAATGATCGTAGACGCCTTTGGCGGCGACCATGCACCGCTGGAGGTGCTGAAAGGCTGCGTTATGGCGAAAGAGGAGTACGGTGTAGACATCACCCTCTGCGGCGATGAAGCAGCGATCCGTGCTTGTGCCAAAGAAAACGGCATTGCACTGGACGGTATGGATATTCTTCATGCTCCGGCTGTGATCCCGGTGGAAGCAGACCCAACCTCTCTTCTGAAAGAATACGCTGACAGCTCCATGGCTGTTGGTCTGAAAGCGCTGAAAAACGGCGAAGGCGATGCCTTCGTTTCCGCCGGCAGTACCGGTGCGCTGGTGGTCGGTGCCGCTCTGATCGTCAAACGCCTGCGGGGTGTGCGCCGAGTTGCACTGGCGACCCTGATCCCCAATGCAAACAACTTCTCTCTGCTGATGGATGCTGGCGCCAATGCTGAGTGCCGTCCGGAGATGCTGGCACAGTTCGGCGTCATGGGCAGCGTGTATATGGAGCGCCTGAAGGGCGTGAAAAATCCACGGGTTGGTTTGGTCAACATCGGTACCGAGGAGACCAAAGGTCTGGAGCTGCAGCTGGAATCCTATAAGCTGCTGCAGAAAGCACCGGTCAACTTTATCGGTAATGTGGAGGCTCGCGGTGTTCCGCTGGGCGAATGTGATGTGGCTGTCTGCGACGGTTTCACCGGCAATGTGGTGCTGAAGCTGACCGAAGGCTTGGCCAAATTCTTCTCCAATGAGCTGAAAACCATGTTTATGGGCAGTCTGAAAACCAAGATCGCAGCTTTGATGATGAAATCCAGTATCAATGGCTTTAAGCAGAAGCTGGACTATAAAGAGCACGGCGGTGCCCCTCTGCTGGGTGCTTCTCTGCCGGTGATCAAGGCCCATGGCAGCTCCGATGCAAGAGCCTTCAAGAACGCGATCCGTCAGGCGAAAGAGTATGTGGATAATCGAGTGATCGAAGAAATGCAGAGCGCTCTGTCTGCACTGAAAGCCGAAACAAAAGAAGACTAAAAAGAATTTCAGTAGGGTTTTCGTCCGAAAAAGGGCGAAGGCCCTGCTGTCATGAAGAAAAACAAACAGATTTTGAACGATTTTGAAAAGTGAGCGCCGTTTTGTGCCCCTTTTTCAAAGTTGTTCGGAAGGAAAGGAACCTATATGTATCTGGACGAACTGGAGCAGAAGCTCCACTATACTTTCAATGATCGCAAGTGGCTGGAGATTGCCATGACCCACTCCTCCTATGCTAACGAAATGAAGCACAGCATCCAGTATAACGAACGACTGGAGTTTTTGGGGGATGCCGTGCTGTCCATTATCGTGTCCGACCACCTGTTCAACAACTACAGTGCTCAGGAGGGAGATCTGACCAAGCTGCGTGCTGCCATTGTCTGCGAGAAATCGCTGGATGTGATGGCAAGAAGCATCGATCTGGGCAAATACCTGCTGCTGGGTAAAGGGGAAGAGATGACCGGAGGTCGCCAGAGACCCTCCATTTTGGCAGATGCCTTTGAGGCACTGATCTCCGCTCTTTATATGGACGGCGGCATCGAAGCAGCACGGGACTTCGTTCTGCCCTTTGTCAAAGAGCTGCTGGAGCATGAAGAGCGCCTGTCCTTCAAGGACTACAAGACTGTCCTGCAGGAGATCATCCAGCAGAACCCGGAAGAAAAACTCTGCTACTGTCTGGTAGCGGAAAAAGGTCCTGACCACGACAAACGCTTTGTGGTAGAGGTTCGCCTCAACAGCAATGTGATCGGCCGGGGAGAAGGCCGCAGCAAGAAAACCGCCGAGCAGATGGCCGCCAAAGAGGCTCTGCAGCTGATGGGCAAGTAGAGGATGAAGCATCAGAACATTGCCATCTTTGTTCCGCATTTGGGCTGCCCCAATCAGTGCAGCTTTTGTAATCAGCGGCATATTTCCGGTCAGCAATGCCCTGTCACCGGGGAGGAGGCCGCCCGCATCTGTCAGGAGGCCCTTCATCAAGGCGTGGGAGAACAGGCAGAGATTGCCTTTTTTGGCGGCAGCTTTACTGCCATTCCCCGACAACAGATGCTGGAGCTTCTGACCGCGGTACAGCCTTATATCGGAGAGGGGAAATTCAGCGGGATTCGCATTTCCACTCGTCCGGATGGGATTGATGAGGAGATTTTGCAGTTGCTTCAGCAATACCGGGTCAAAGCCATTGAGCTGGGCGTCCAGTCCATGGACGACGGTATTTTGCAAAAGAACCACCGGGGCCACACCGCAGCACATGTAAAAGAGGCGGTTGCCCTGATCCGGAAGTACCCCTTCCAGCTGGGACTGCAGTTCATGCCCGGACTGGACGGAGACACGGAAGAAAGTATGAGAGCGACGGCTCTTGCTGTTG
The DNA here is from genome assembly GCA_017848075.1 of Oscillospiraceae bacterium. Classification (GTDB taxonomy): domain Bacteria; phylum Bacillota; class Clostridia; order Oscillospirales; family Ruminococcaceae; genus Negativibacillus. The sequence goes on from JAGALG010000201.1 coordinate 2,924, forward strand.
CGGAGCTGCGGCCCGACACGGTTCGGATCTATCCGACTATCGTTCTGGAAGGAACGGAGCTGGCCCAGCGCTATCAGGCCGGTCTTTACCGCCCACTGGAGCTGGAACAGGCAGTTCGACTTTGTGCCGACTTTCTGCTGCTTTTTGAGGAGCAGGGCATCCGGGTTATTCGTACCGGTCTGCATGCCAGCGAAACGGTGGAAAACCAGCGCATTGCCGGACCCTACCATCCCGCTTTTCGGGAACTGTGTGAAAGCCGGATTCTATATACAAAAGCTCTTGAACTGCTCAAAGAGCTGGATAAAACGAAAGCTTACCATCTGTTCTGTGCGCCGCAGCGTCTGTCTGCTCTGATTGGTCAGGGTGGCTGTCAGCGAGAGCGCTTACTGGAACAGGGCTATAATATTAAAATCAAGCCTCTGCCGGAGCTGAAAGGCAGAGAATTGTCAGTACAAGAAGTTCAGCGGAAAGGGAGTGGAAGCAGATGCAGTTAAAATCCTTGCAGATTCAGGGATTCAAATCCTTCCCCGAAAAAACGACCCTGCATTTTGATCAGGGTATCACTGCGGTCGTTGGCCCAAACGGCAGCGGTAAAAGCAATATTTCTGACGCCATGAGCTGGGTTATGGGTGAACAGTCTGTCCGCAGTCTTCGCGGTGAAAAAATGGAAGATGTGATCTTTATCGGTTCCGATCAGCGCAAGCCCACCGGCTATGCCTATGTGGCCCTGACCTTCGATAATAAGGATCGGGATCTGACTATCGACAGCGATGAAGTGACCATTTCCCGTAAGCTCTATCGCTCCGGTGAAAGTGAATACCGCATCAATGCTGCCGCTGTCCGTCTGAAGGATATCAACGAGCTGTTGATGGATACCGGTTTAGGCCGGGATGGATACTCCATCATCGGGCAGGGCCGTATCGACGAAATTGTGTCGGTAAAAAGCAGCCAGCGCCGGGAGATTTTTGAGGAAGCTGCCGGCATCAGCAAATACCGCTACCGCAAGGAAGAGGCGGAAAAACGACTGCAGGCTGCCTATGATAATCTGCTGCGCCTGAAGGATATTATGGCGGAGCTGGAGGAACGGGTGGAGCCTTTGCGGATCCAGTCGGAAAAGGCGCAGAAGTTCCTTGTGCTTTCCAGTGAAAAGAAAACACTGGAAGTTTCCCTTTGGATCGATCATTTGCAGAAGCTCAGTGAAAAGCTGCAGCAGCAGGAAGCCCTTGCCATTGTGGCAAAAAATAAACTGAACGATACCGAAGCGGTGCTGGAGGAATATGCTGCCCGCTTGGAGGAATCCTATCAGGAGGTACAGCGCTGCTCTGTAGCCATCGAGGAGAAGCGCCGGGAAAGCACTGCCCTGACCGAGGCGCAGGCCCATATGGATTCTGCCATCGCCGTATTGGAAAACGATATTTTACATAACAGCCAGTCGATCCACCAGCTGAAAGAGGAGCTGCAGCGCTACAGTCAAAACCACGATTTGCTGCTGGAAACACTGGAAGAGAATCGCCGCCAGCAAACCGAAGGCGCTCAGCACCTGACCGAGCTGGAAGTGCAGATGACTGCCTTGGAAGAGCAGTACCGTCAGCAGAGTAGCCTCCATCAGGAGGCAGCAGCTGCGGTGGTACAGCTGAAATCCAGACGAAACGCCTACGAACAGAGCATTGCTCTGCAGAAGTTAAACCGGGCCAGCTCCTCCACCTTGCTGGAGGAAACACGGCAGCGCCTGCTGGCACTGCAGCAATCCCGACAGA
>JAGALG010000202.1 GCA_017848075.1 Oscillospiraceae bacterium
AATATTACGGTTAAATCTATAAACTGCAATTTGTCGAACAATGAAGGGCGCACTTCTATACACCCATTGGTGTATCATACGGTCTGCGGCTTTGTACTGCACCAAAGCCTCCCCTGTGTAAGGGGAGGTTCCCCGCAGGGGCGGAGGGGTTGTCAATCCCTCAGTCAGCTTCGCTGACAGCTCCCTTTACACAAGGGAGCCTTTTCCTAAAACGATATATCTTGCAAAAATCCGACCTATGGTTTCGATCATAGGTCGGATTTAACTGTTTTACGAAGCCCCGCCTAAATCAGGCGGTTTTCCTTTAAAGACTTACTTTAAAATGATTTTTCTCCATGGGAGAAACATGCAGCTCCGGCGGATTTTCCAAATCAAATTCTGCCAGACCGTTTTTGATCAGCCATTTGCCAATCTTGCCGCTGCGAAGTTCCCGACCTTTGCTCCAAAAAACGGAGTTATTGATCGCCAGCTCTACCGGCTCCTCCTCACCTTCAAGATGAAGAAAAATGCTGGCCCAGTCTACACTGAGGTATTCATCGCGGAACTGCTCACTAACTTTTACACCGTAGCCGCTGCCATTGGAGATAAAGCGGCCATTGTTCCATGCCTGCATCAGCATGAATTATTCCTCCCCTTTCCGGTCAAAGTAAGAACGGACAAAGTTCATAAATACTTCACCGATAAATGGCATTGTGCCGCCTTTGCGGTACACCATATACAGATTACGCTCCATGACTACATTTTTCAGCTCAAAGGTCAGCAGCTGACCGAAGCTGACATAGTCCTCAACAGCAGCCTTGGAAATAATAGAAATACCAAGACCACGGCTGACTGCATGCTTGATACTGTCCGGGTCATCGAACTGAGCAACCACATTCAGCTCGCCCATATCGATATTGATCCGCTGCAGGAAGTGTTCCATCTCTTTTCTGGTACCGGAACCTTCTTCTCGAAGAACGATTGGTTCCTGACGGAGAAGATTCACATCAAAGCTGCTCGGATCGATCCGGCGATACCGTTCCGTATTTGGGGTGATGATCACCAGGCGATCGCTGGTAAAACTCTCAAAGGCGATATCCTTGTCCTCGCTGGTGGTACCAGTGAAGCCCAGAACCGCATTACGGTTCAGGATCGTGTCCACAACCTGTCCGCTATCCTGACGGTTGATCTGGAAAACAACATTAGGGTACTCTTCCCGGAAGGCTGTCATAATCTTCGGCAGGACATACTGACTTGGCACGGTGGATGCACAAATCGTCAGGCTGCCCTTCAATTCTTTATTGTAACGGCGAACGGCGCAGACAGCGTCCTCGCGCAGATTCAGCATTTTTTCCGCATACTGGTACAGAATTTTGCCGGATGGAGTTGGGTAGACCGTTTTGCTGCCGCGCTCCAGCAGTTTGGTATCCAGCTCTTTTTCCAGTGTACTGATGTGGTTACTGATGGTGGGCTGTGTCAGATAGATTTGCTCTGCCGCTCTGGAGAAACTTTTCAGTTTCACAACATAGGCAAAGGCTTCCAACTGTTTAAAGTCCATAGTTCGACCTCACTTTTCCTGCAGGAAACCCACAGGCATTCTTTCAATAATACCATTATAGCAGATTCTATATTTTTTTCAAAGATTTTTGTAGAAAAAGTTCTCGAATCCATTGTTTTTTTCTGGGAAGCGTTGTAGAATATAGTCAGGATACCGAATTTCTTCGGTGAAAATTGTGTATTATTATAACTTTTTCTTATCGATTGGCGCGTATCATTCTTTTTCATGCACAATCGTCCAAAAGGTTTCTGCAAATTTAGAAAGGAAGATGAAACATGGCAGAACGCAAACGCCTGACCGAAATGACAAAGGGGGCTGGATGAGCCTCCAAAATCGGACCGGAGGTCCTTTCCGACATCTTAGGACAGTTACCAAAATTCTATGACCCAAACCTGATCGTTGGTTTTGATACTGCAGACGACGCGCTGGTTTACAAACTGCGTGACGATCTTTGCATTGTACAGACCGTTGACTTCTTCCCACCAATGGTGGATGACCCATACCTCTTTGGCCAGATCGCTGCAACCAACTCCCTGAGCGATATTTACGCTATGGGCGGCGACCCAGCCATTGCCATGAACCTGATTTGCTTCCCAACTTGTCTGCCAATCGAAATGATGGGCGAGATTCTGCAGGGCGGCTATAATAAGGTAGCAGAAGCCGGTGCAATCGTTGCCGGCGGCCATACCATTGAGGACCCGGAACCAAAATTCGGCCTCTGTGTAACCGGCTTTATGAATCCAAGAGATGTTCTTCCAAACAGCAACTGTAAAGAAGGCGATCTGCTGGTTCTGACCAAGCCTCTGGGCGTTGGTATTCTGAATACCGCTTTCAAAGGCGGTCTGCTGGATGCGCCAACCACCAAGCTGCTGACTACCAGCATGACTACCCTGAACAAATACGGTAAAGAAGCAATCTGTGCGGTTGGCGGTGCTAACGCCTGCACCGATGTTACCGGTTTCGGCTTCCTCGGTCACGCTACCGAGATGGCAAACGGTTCCAAGAAGACCATTGAGATCTTCTCTAAGGACATCCCACTGCTTCCACATGCTGTTGAGTTTGCACAGATGGGCATCATTCCATCCGGCGCTTATGAAAACGCCCACTATCTGAGAAATGATGTCATCTCCGATCCATCTGTGCCTCTGCACATGATGGATATTCTGGCTGACCCACAGACCTCCGGCGGTCTGCTGGTTTCCATGCCGGAGAAACAGGCTCTGCAGCTGGTTGATCGCCTGAACGGCGTGACCCCATGCTCTCAGATCGTTGGACAGGTACTGGCACGGCAGGAAAAAGCCATCATCGTTCGTTAATTTTAAGAAAATCAACGCCAGGCTCTCTATTTTGGGGCAGTCTGGCGTTTTTTATTTGCCTGTTACGGGCTTTTATGATAGAATAATAATGTATTTGTATCTTTACTGATAAAGAAACTGGAGGAAGAGCAAAATGAGCGTAAACACTGCATACCTTCGCAAAATTCCTAAAATAGATGAGGTCCTGAAACAGCCTTCCATTGAGGAAGCCGGCCGGAATTGCAGTCATAGCATTCTGGTAGAAAGCATCCGTGAAACTTTGGATGGCCTGCGTCAGCGTATTTTGGGCGGCTATGAATCTGTTTCTCTGGAGATGGCTGATATCTGCAAAGAGGTTCAGGCTTTGATCACCAAGAAAAACACCATGCATCTGCGTCCTGTCATCAATGCCACCGGCATTATTCTGCACACCAATCTGGGTCGTGCGAAACTGAGCGACCGCGCAGTAGAAGCAATCAAAAGCGTTGCACAGGACTACAATACTTTGGAATATAACCTGGAAAAAGGCGCCCGCGGCAGCCGTTACGACCATGTTGAAGATCTGATCGCCAAAATCACCGGCGCAGAGGACGCAATCGCAGTAAACAACAATGCGGCTGCTGTTATGCTGATTCTGTCCACCATGGCCAAGGGCAAGGAAGTTATCGTTTCCCGCGGTGAGCTAGTTGAAATTGGCGGTGCATTCCGTGTTCCGGACATTATGGCACAGTCCGGCGGCATTCTCGTGGAAGTCGGCACTACCAACAAAACCCACTACTCTGACTATGTAAACAACATCACCGAACAGACCGGCGCTTTGCTGAAGGTACACACCTCCAACTTCAAGATCATGGGCTTCTCCGAGGAAGTTACTCTGGAGGAAATGGTTGAAATCGGCCATGCAAAAGGTCTGCCTGTCATTTATGACCTGGGCTCCGGTGCCATGGTTCGTTTGGAAAACTACGGTATTCAGGATGAACCAAATGTCATTGATACCATGAAAACCGGCGTAGATATCCTTAGCTTCAGCGGCGATAAACTGCTGGGCGGCCCACAGGCCGGTATTATTATCGGTAAACGGGAATGGATCGAAAAAATGAAGAAAAACCCTCTGACCCGTGCATTCCGTATCGACAAACTGACTCTGGCTGCGCTGGAAGCAACCCTCCGCGATTATCTGGATCCGGAAGTTGCCATCAAATCCATTCCTACCCTGCAGATGATGTGCGCTACCAAAGAAGATCTGCTTCCAAAAGGTCAGAAGCTCTTTGATCTGCTGAACAAGGATCCACAGGGCTACACCGTGGAACTGACTGAGGACTTCGGACAGATCGGCGGCGGTTCCGTTCCAACTCAGATGATCCCAAGTATTGTGGTTGCACTGAAGACAACCAATATTTCTCTGGACAAGCTGGAGGAAGAACTGCGCAAAGTTTCTCTGCCGATCATTGCCCGCATTTCCAAGGAGCGCATGCTCTTTGATGTACGCACCATTGAGGAACATCACTTCGATTACATCAACGAAACGCTTCGTCAGCTTTGCGCCAAATAATTTGGCTGCATCGCACACTTTTGTATGAAATAAGGTGAGCACCCCATGAAAAATATTATTATCGGTACTGCCGGACATGTAGACCATGGTAAAACGGCTCTGATCCGTGCTCTTACCGGTATTGAAACCGACCGTATCAAGGAAGAGAAAAAGCGAGGCATTACCATTGAGTTGGGCTTTGCTTATCTGGACCTGCCTAACGGCGAAAAAGCCGGCATCATCGATGTACCGGGCCATGAAAAATTTGTTAAAAACATGCTGGCCGGTGCCGGCGGTATTGACCTTGCTCTGCTTGTCGTTGCGGCAGACGAAGGCTTCATGCCTCAGACCCGGGAGCATTTGGGTATTCTTTCCCTGCTGAACATTCCGGAGGGTCTGATCGTTGTGACCAAAAAAGATATGGTAGACGAAGACTGGCTGGAGGTCGTTTGCGAGGATATCCGTGCTGAAGTTGCCGGAACCTTCCTGGAGCAGGCTCCGATTTTGGCTGTTTCCTCTTACACCGGTGAAGGCATTGAGGAACTGCGTCAGGCTATCTATGCGCTGATCGATGCCAGCAGTCAGATCAAAAATCCGGATACACCTTTCCGTATTCCGGTGGACCGTGTTTTCTCCATCGAGGGCTTTGGCACTGTTATTACCGGTACTCTGATCGAAGGTCAGATGAATGTCGGTGATCCGGTTACGATCTATCCCAAAGGAATCCAGACAAAGATTCGTAATCTGCAGGTACATTCTCACGATGTTCCTACCGCTTACGCGGGACAGCGTGTTGCAGTGAATCTGGCCAGCCTGAAGAAGACCGATCTGGACAAAGGTGATGTGGTAGCACAGGTCGATTCCATGCACACCAGCATGATGCTGGATGTCAAGATGTCTGTACTGAAAAACTGCGAGCGTGATATTTTCAATGGCAGCCGTCTGCATCTGTATCACGGCGCCAGAGATATTCTCTGCAAATGTATTCTTTTGGATCGGGAAGTTGCCTCTGCTGGCGACGAAGTTTATGTACAGCTTCGTCTGGAAGAAGAAATTGCTGCCAAAGCAGGCGACCGCTTTATTCTTCGTTTCTACTCTCCGGTGGAAACGATTGGCGGCGGTGTGATCCTGAACTCCAACCCACTGAAGCATAAACGCAATGATCCGGCTGTTCTGGCTGCACTGCAGATCAAAGATACCGGTTCTGAAAAAGAAAAAATCGAGGAAGCTCTGAAAGAGTACTCTCCTCGCTTCGAAAGTATGGACTTCCTGAAGATCCATACCAACATTGACAGTGAAATGTTCGATTCCATCATTCAGATTCTTTTGGAAGATGGACAGATTTATCCGATCAACAACTCTGTTGTAATCCACAAATCTTTCCTCCAGTCCCTGGAGCAGAGAGCAGAAAAAATGCTTGGCAAGTACCACGAGGAGAATCCGCTCCGTTCCGGTATGAAACGAGATGAGTTCCGCGGAAAACTCTTCCCAAATCAGGATATTGCTACCGCAGATAAAGTTACAGAGTACATGGCGAAGGATGGAGTTCTGACCTTGCCTCAGGGCGCAGTTGCTTTGGCTTCCTTTGCAATCAAATTCAGTGCGGCACAGGAAAAACTGATGGGACAGATCGAAAAGATCTTCCTGGATGGCGGTTACGCTGTACCAGGTCTGGACGATGTGGCGAAACAGTTCGCTAAGGAAAAATCCTTTAAACAGGTATTGGAATCTCTGATCACCGACGGTAAACTGATCATGCTGACCGACCAAATCCTGTACCATAATACTGTCTACAATAAGGCGCTGCAGCTGGCAATGGACTATGCCGCAGAACATGGACAGATCTCTCTGGGTGAAGTTCGAGACCTTCTGGGAAGCTCCAGAAAATACACCCTTGCACTGCTGGAATACTGGGATAAAAAGAATATCACCAAAAAAGTTGGAGATGCCCGTACATTTACAGGCAAAGTGTAGAAATCGAAAAACCAACAGGAAAACAGCTTGAAATTTGATAGAAATCATGCTATAATAATCAAGCTATCTGGGGGCGGATGGGTCGCTGGTGTGCCCTCTGGTCTTCAAAACCAGTAATTGCAGTTAGTAGCTGCATAGGTGGGTTCGATTCCCACACGTTCCCGCCATATACGATGTGACACACCACACATCGACAAAGGACCGGTCATATGACCGGTCCTTTTTGTTTATCTGAAATGTGAAATTTTTGTGCAGCGGCTCCCTCCTCTTGACTATTAAACAGATCGCGCTATACTAATAGTTAGTTGCCTAATTGTTATATAGCTAAATATTCAGAAAAGGAGGTTCCGAAAATGTCAACAGCTCATCATAAGTTGACTCACGATTTGGATAAAATCAGTTTAATGCGCCGCATTTTCACGCATCGTGCTGCTACCCGGGACGGTAT
>JAGALG010000203.1 GCA_017848075.1 Oscillospiraceae bacterium
AAATTCAAAATCACTGTCATCGTCATCGCCGCCGAGGCCCAGATCGCTGAACTGATCCAGCAGGCTGCTGATATCATCGTCATCGTCGTCCAGGTCAGGCTGTTCGATGGCAAATTTGTCTTCAAACTCGGAATCCACAGCCACGTTCTCGAAGTTGCTGCCGTTTTCCTCATTGTTGTATTCTGCATTGTGTTCAGGGCCATTGAAGCCAAGATCTTTGTCCAGATCCTGTTTCAGGTCGATCTCTTCGTTGTTCTTGTCCAGAACTTTAACATCCAGACACAGAGACTGGAGCTCTTTGACCAGAACTTTGAAGGATTCCGGAATACCTGGTTTTGGAACATTCTGTCCCTTAACGATTGCTTCGAAGGTTTTTACACGGCCTACAACGTCGTCAGATTTGACAGTGATGATCTCCTGCAGAGTGTAAGCAGCGCCGTAAGCCTCCAGTGCCCAAACCTCCATCTCACCGAAACGCTGACCGCCGAACTGAGCTTTACCGCCCAGAGGCTGCTGAGTAACCAGAGAGTATGGACCGGTGGAACGAGCATGGATCTTATCATCAACCAGGTGATGCAGTTTCAGGTAGTACATGTAACCAACGGTAACAGGGTTATCGAATGGTTCACCGGTACGGCCATCGTAAACGATGGTTTTACCGTCTTCACGCAGGCCAGCTTCTTTCAGACATTCGCGGATGTCTGCCTCGCTTGCGCCATCAAATACTGGGGTAGCAACTTTCCAGCCCAGCTCAGAAGCTGCGCGGCCCAGATGCACTTCCAGTACCTGACCGATATTCATACGGGAAGGTACGCCCAGTGGGTTCAGACAGATGTCCAGCGGACGGCCGTCAGCCAGGAATGGCATATCTTCCTGTGGCAGGATTCTGGAAACAACACCCTTGTTACCATGACGACTTGCCATCTTATCGCCGACAGACAGCTTACGCTTCTGAGCGATGTAGCAGCGAACCACCATGTTTACGCCAGGAGACAGCTCATCGCTGTTTTCACGGGTGAATACTTTGACATCAACGATGACACCGTACATACCGTGTGGCACTTTCAGGGAGGTATCGCGAACTTCTCTTGCTTTTTCGCCGAAGATCGCACGCAGCAGGCGTTCCTCTGCGTTCAGCTCGGTTTCACCTTTTGGAGTTACTTTACCAACCAGGATATCGCCGGCTTTTACTTCAGCACCGATGCGGATGATACCGCGTTCGTCCAGATCGCGGAGAGCATCTTCACCAACGTTCGGAATATCGCGGGTGATTTCTTCTGGGCCAAGCTTGGTGTCACGAGCTTCGGTTTCAAATTCCTCAATATGGATAGAGGTGTAAACATCATCACGAACCAGTTTCTCATTGATCAGAACAGCGTCCTCGTAGTTGTAGCCATCCCAGGTCATGAAGCCGATCAGAGCGTTTTTACCCAGAGAGATCTCACCGTTGCAGGTTGCAGGACCGTCTGCCAGAACCTGGCCTTTGGTCACACGCTCACCGGCAGCAACGATTGGTCTCTGGTTGATACAGGTACCCTGGTTGGAGCGGAGGAACTTGATGATGTGGTAATCTTTCAGTTCACCATCGTCGGTACGAATCACGATGCGGTCAGCGGAAACACGCTCTACCACGCCGTCTTCATTTGCCAGTACGCAAACGCCGGAGTCAACAGCGGCTTTGTATTCCATACCGGTACCAACGATTGGGTTTTCGGTTTTCATCAGCGGAACTGCCTGACGCTGCATGTTCGCACCCATCAGAGCTCGGTTGGTATCGTCGTTCTCCAGGAATGGGATCATTGCAGTTGCAACGGAAACAACCATCTTAGGAGATACGTCCATGTAGTCAACCAGTTCGCGTCTTTCGGTTTTAACAACATCTCTGTGACGAACCGCAACCATTTCGTTTACGAAGCAGTTGTTTTCGTCGAGAGGTTCGTTTGCCTGTGCTACGATAAATTCGTCTTCTTCATCAGCGGTCATGTAGCGAATCTCATCCAGAACGCATCCGGTTTCTTTGTCAACCAGACGGTATGGAGCCTCTACAAAGCCGTATTTATTGATTCTTGCGAAGGTAGCCAGGTAGGAGATCAGACCGATATTCGGGCCCTCTGGGGTCTCTACAGGGCACATACGGCCATAATGGCTGTAGTGTACGTCTCGAACTTCGAAGCCTGCACGGTCACGGGACAGACCACCAGGACCCAGGGCGGACAGTCTTCTCTTATGGGTCAGCTCAGCCAGAGGGTTGTTCTGGTCCATGAACTGGGACAGAGGAGAAGAACCGAAGAATTCTTTGATTGCTGCAACAACAGGACGAATGTTGATCAGAGCCTGTGGGGTGATTACATCCATATCCTGTGCCTGGGTGGTCATACGCTCGCGGATCACGCGCTCCATACGGGAGAAGCCGATGCGGAACTGGTTCTGCAGCAGCTCACCAACGCAGCGGATACGACGGTTGCCCAGATGGTCGATGTCGTCGGTCAGACCGATGCCATTGTCCAGATTGCAGATATAGTTGATGGTTGCGAAGATATCGTCTTTGATGATATGTTTTGGCACCAGATCATCGCAGCGTGCTTTGATGGTTTCTTTCAGTGCTTCTTCATCATCGCCGCAAGCGTCCAGGATCTCGCAGAGAACAGAGAAACGAACTTTCTCCAGAACGCCCAGCTCTTCGCAGTCGAAGTTTACATAGTCATGGATATCAACCATGCCGTTGGAGATAACTTTAACCTCTTTATCGCCAACCTTCAGGAAAGCAGTGTTTACGCCGGCGCGTTCGATCTCTTCTGCTTTTGCACGGGAGATCACTTCGCCCTCGTCAGCCAGCAGCTCACCGGTACGGGTGTTGATAACAGGCTGTGCCAGAACATGGCCAACCAGACGGCTGCCGATGCCCAGCTTCTTATTATATTTGTAGCGGCCTACGCGGGACAGGTCATATCTTCTTGCGTCAAAGAAGAGCATATCGATATGACTCTGAGCGCTGTCCACTGTTGGAGGTTCGCCTGGACGAAGTTTGCGGTAAACTTCCAGCAGACCTTCCTCGGTGTTATTGGTGCTATCCTTTTCCAGTGTAGCCAGCATCTTGGTATCGCTGCCGAAGAAGTCCAGAATCTGTGCGTCGCTGGAGAGACCCAGTGCACGGATAAAGGTAGTTACCGGCAGTTTTCTGTTTTTATCGATACGAACATAGAACACATCGTTGGAATCGGTTTCGTATTCCAGCCATGCACCTCTGTTAGGGATAACAGTAGAGGAGTACAGTGCTTTACCAGCTTTGTCGCGGGACATTGCGTAGTAAACGCCAGGAGAACGAACCAACTGAGAAACGATAACGCGTTCTGCACCATTGATGATGAAGGTACCGCTGTCGGTCATCAGTGGGAAATCGCCCATGAAGATATCCTGTTCTTTTACTTCGCCGGTTTCCTTATTGAGGAGGCTGGCACGTACACGCAAAGGTGCGGAGTAAGTAGCGTCGCGCTCTTTGCATTCTTCAATGCTGTACTTTGGTTTATCTTCGAGACGATAGTCGATAAAGTCAAGCACCAGATTGCCCTGATAGTCCGAAATTGCGGAAATATCTTTGAATACTTCTTTAATTCCTTCTTCCAGGAACCATTTGTAAGAGTTTTTCTGAATTTCGATGAGGTTTGGCATCTCCAGAACTTCATCGATACGAGAAAAGCTCATTCGCTGAACATTCTTCCCGAGTTGTACAGGTTTCACATTCACCATTCGGTTCACCCACTCCATTCTGTATTTCTAAAAATCAATCCACAGCCCTGACATTCCTATGAAAATTCGGGCAATGTGCTGATTTTTGCGTCCTAATTTTTTTCAAAGACTATTGAAATTTCAAAATCGATATGTTACAATTAAGCAAGTTAACGGCACATTTATCCATTTTGATACATTGTAATATTATATAACACTTTTTTAAAGAAGTCAACAGCTTCTTGTCGAATCAGTATGTAAAAAAGCCCCGGCCTTTCGGTCGGGGCTTTGTTTATTTTGCTTGATTTGCCTAACTGAGCAAAGTGAACAGGCTATTGATGAGCACCGGGATCAACGCCGTGCAAAGCAGGCCGTTGATGACCGCCATCATGGCCACTTCCTCGTTGGTGTACTTCATCAGAATGGACAGGGAGGTGTCGCTGCTGGTCGCACCAGCCGGAGCAACGGCAGTGTATGGATTCAGATATTTTGCCAGCACCGGGATCAGCAGGAAGGTGAGGATCTCACGCAGAATATTGCTGAGGAAGGCAATGGTACCGATCTCCGCACCAACCAGATCGGTCAGCAAAACACCGGAAAGGCTGTACCAGCCCATGCCTGACGCAATACACAGACTTTCCCGCAGAGGCATCTGCAGCACCAGACTGCCGACAATACCACCCAGCAGAGAGCCGACTACGATACCGGCCGGAATCACCATAACCCGCACATTGTATTCTCTCATTTTGCGGAAAAGAACCTTGTTCTCGCCGACGCTGATGCCCACACTGAACATCAGAACGATCAGGGCGTAATCCGCCACCATGGAGAACAGCTCCACCATTTTCGGGACGAAGAAGAACTGACCGCAAACAATGCCCAAAAGCAAACAAATGACAGCTGCAATAATCATTCTTCTCTTCCCTCCTTCCAGTCGGGATCCTCCAGATATTTCTTCGTCAGAGGGTAAACAACCAGAATAGAACCAACAATGGCCAAAACAGAGAACACCAAGCTGCGCAGACCCATATTGGCGATCTCATAAATAAAGTCCGGACGGCTGCCCAGGGATACGCCCATGGAAAAGATCAGCACCAGCGTAGCCGCCAGCTGGATGTTGATGTTCAGCTTATTCCACCGCTCCGGGAAGAACTTCCAGCCGATCACTGCACCGACCAGTAAAAAAATCAGAATAGAAATAGCACTCAATCCTCTCTAAAACACATCTGCTTCCAGCTGGCCCAAAACATCGCCGCTGTAGGCATCCACATAATACAGCATATGATCTGCTGTCACCTTCCATACAATGCGGGAGGTGTAGTTTTCTTCATCGCCCCAAAGAATCGGGCTGGCAACCACCAGCTCAGCCTTGGCCTGTTCTTCAAAGGTCAGGAGCAGCTGATCCTGCACAGCCGCAATCGCCGCGCTTTGTCCGATCTTCTGACCTTCCTGCTCTACCAAAGGCAGGTCAAAGATCTTCAGATTCATCAGCTCACCGCTCTGTGCAGACAGGATCATCTTCACTGCCTCGTAATCCGAGTACAGTTCCCCGTCCTCATCGACCACACGCTGGAAGATCACCGTCGCAATATTGTTCTGGCGATCTACCTTTCGGGCGATATTTCCATATTCTTTATCCAACTGCAGAATGGAGAAATATTCTTTCGCTTTATTGACCAGCTGTCGCTCGGTCATCTGGAGCACATTGGCTTTCACATTGCTGCGGGCAAACCAGTACAGCTCCTTGCTTTCGCTGTTGATCTGCACCTCACCGTTGTCATACTCCACCCGGTACAAATCATCCGGGCAGTATTTGTCCTGAACCAGAGAAGCCTTCCCCTCTGTTACCAGAAGCCCAAAGATTTCGCCGTATGTATTGGCAATTTTCTGCAGCTCTTCATCCACATAGACTTCTTCTGTCTCCGAGGCAGCTTCCGGCAGTTTTTCCGGCTCTACCACTGTTTCCCGAAAGGAAAAATCAAAGTCCGGCAGTTTCAGCAGATCGCCCTTGGCCAGCAGTCCCAAACCTCCGGCTGCCGCAGTCAGCACCAGAAGAAGCCCTACGATCCAAAGCACCGGAATGGTTTCATTTTTCTTCTGTTTCATCGAATTTCCTCCACATTTTTGCAGTTTTACTATGATAGCATAAAAAAACTTTCCTGCCAATCCTTTTGACCTTTTCCGGAAAAAAGCCTATGGATTCCGACAAAATCCGGCGATTTCACCGCTGGATTCTCTGCAGTTTTTGCCATATAAAAAGGACAGAGTCTGACTTTCTGTCCCACTCTGTCCTTCTGTTTCTTATTCTACGGAGATCACGAAGTAGTAAACCGGCTGTTCGCCTTTTACAAGAACCACTTCGGCCTGTTCGCCTACTTTTTCCTGTACTGCTTCCTGAATTTCCTCTGCCTGCTCATCGCTTACATCTTCACCATAGATCAGGGTAATGAAGTTACCGTCCTCTTTGTTCAGATGTTTTTTCAGCAGATTGTTGGTCAGTTTCACGATGGTCTTTTTCAGATCCTCGTCAACGAAGGCCAGTTTGTTGCCTTCCATTGCCAGCAGCTGACCTTTTTTGATCTTGTGGCCTTCAAAGTCGCTGTCACGGGCAGCGAAGGTAACGGAACCGGTACCTACTTTTTCAAAGGCTTTGATCATGTTCATCAGGTTGCTTCTGCTGTCCTGATCCGGGTCAAAGGCCAGCATTGCAGCCAAGCCTTCCGGAATGCTTCTGGTCTGCAGAACCTCTACCTCACGGTCAGCCAAATTGATGGTCTGCTCCGCAGCCATGATGATGTTTTTATTGTTTGGCAGAACAAAAACATGTTTTGCCGGGGTAGCATGGATTGCAGCCAAAATATCATCGGTAGATGGATTCATGGTCTGGCCGCCGCTTACAACATTGTTTACACCCAGGTCGATGAACAGCTGTTTTACGCCTTCGCCGGCTGCAACAGCAACAAAGCCAAACTCGTTTTCGTCATCCACTGCAATATATGGGAACTCTGGGAGCTGTTCGCCCATTTCCGCAGCAGCCAGCTCTGCAGCAGAGGTACCGCTGTGACCATGCTGCTCTCTCATGTTATCGATCTTCATGCTGGTCAGATAGCCCAGTTTCAGACCGGCCTGGATCGCGTTGCCCGGATCGTTGGTGTGAACATGGCATTTGATGATCTCTTCGTCATCAACTACAACAACGCAGTCACCAATGGATTCCAGATAAGCACGGAGGCCATGTGGGTCAGCGTCTGGTTTTTCTTTATTTACAATGAATTCAGTGCAGTAGGTAAAGGTGATTTCGCCCTCATCAAATTCAGCAGCGATACCCTGTGCTTTTTTCTCCTGTGGTTTCTGCTGATCTTCTTCTGCCATGATCACTTCGCCGCCATCGACAACGACTTTCATACCTTCCCAGATGGTCACAAAGCCCTGACCGCCTGCGTCCACAACGCCTGCTTTTTTCAGAACAGGCAGCAGCTCTGGGG
>JAGALG010000204.1 GCA_017848075.1 Oscillospiraceae bacterium
CACCATCCGTTGAAAACTCGAAGCTCAATTTATAGGAATAGAGCGCCTGATACTGGAATGGATTTTCCCGGTTATCCCGATTGCGTCCGTACTTGGTATCACCGGCCAGTGGATGACCGTAAAAGGCCATATGAGCCCGGATTTGATGAGTACGACCGGTTTTCAGATCCACCTCCAGCAGGCTGTATTTGCCATTGCTTTTCAGTGTGCGGTACTTTGTGATGATCGTCTTGCTTTCCGGAACTTGTTTGCGGTACACCTTCACCATATTCTGGCTGCTGTCCTTCAGCAAATAATCCCGCAGTGTTCCGGCTTTCGGCTCCATGACACCATGGATCAGACAGAGATACAGCTTTTTCAGCTCCCGATCCTTCACCTTTTGATTCAGGATACGCAAAGATTCTGCATTTTTTGCGGCGATCACGATGCCACCGGTGTTACGGTCGATACGGTTACAGAGAGCAGGGATAAAGCTGTTCTCCTGCTTGGGATCGTATTCACCCTTCTCATAAAGGTAGTGCAAAATACGATTGATCAGCGTATCCGCCTCTCCGCTTTCATCCTCATGGACCACAAGGCCCGGTTTCTTGTCCACCAGCAGGATATTTTCATCTTCATACACAATATTTAATTTTGTCGGCACTTTCAGGAAGAGCAGATCCTGCTCCCCTTCCCCGAAGAATTCATCATTGATCCACAGTTCCAGCACATCGCCTTCCTGCAGCTTATCCTCCGGCTTACAGCGTTTGCGATTCAATTTAATGTACTTGAGACGGATATATTTATACATCAGGGAGCGTGGCAAAGCCGGTACGGCCTTTTCGATAAATTTATTCACACGCTGTCCTGCGTCATTTTTTCCAATGGTATATGCTTTCATAAAGCCTCCAAACCTATTTTGTCGCTTGTTTCCTTCTCTTTGGACTCACCAGCTCATAGCTGAAGGCCAGTAAGTCACAAATCTGTTCCCAAGGAACCGTTCCGTCCAGACGGACGCTGATCCAGTTGCTTTTGTTCATATGATAGGCCGGATGAAAACCCTCGTTCCGCAGCAAAGCACCAATCAGAACCGGATCGCTTTTCACCAGCAGAATGTCGATGATCTCCTCGCCCTGCAAACCGATATATCGGGGCGGAATATCCAGCACAGTGGCATACCATTTCCCACTGCCGCTGTGGCGCAAAACAGCATAATTGGGTGTTCTCATCCACAGATATTCCGGATCGGTTCCATATTGCTCTTTGGCCCAGTGAAAAATATCCTGGCGTTGGATCATATAGCTCTCTCCTATCGTTGTTCTGCTCCTATTTTAGCATAAGAACAGGGATTTTTCAGCTAATCACAGAAAAATTCCCGAAAAATCTTTTTCCGATGCGTAAAATATGATATACTTTAAAAAGTATTGACGAAAAGGGGTGTGTTCATGGCAGAAGGACACAGAGATCGGCTGAAACGCCGCTTTCTCAACGAAGGTCTGCGTAATTTCGAGGATTATCAGGCCTTGGAACTGCTTTTATTCTATGCCATCCCCCGAAAGGATACCTCCCCTTTAGCCCGCGATCTGATCAAACATTTCGGCAGCTTTTCGGCTGTGCTGAACGCATCTGTGGATGAGCTGAAAAAGGTTCCCGGCATGGGCGATGCCGCTGCCACCTTTCTTCACCTGATCCCGGCTGTAACCAACTATTATCAGACAGATCAGTATCGCTACCGTAAACAGATCACTTCCACCCGAGAGGCCGGAGAGTATCTGCGCAGTCAATTTGTAGGTCGAAGCAATGAAGCAACTTATCTGCTCTGTCTGGACAATGCACGCCGAATTCTCTACAGCAACTTTATCCAAGAGGGCGATGTGGATCACACTTTACTTTCTGTGCGTACGGTGATAGAGATCGTTCTGCGAATAGGAGCCACCAGTGTGATCATTGCCCACAATCACCCCAAGGATTTTGCTCGTCCTTCTCAAAGTGATATCAGCGCAACCCATCATTTGCAGGTCACTCTCAATGCACTGGGAATTGAACTGATTGACCATCTCCTCCTGTCGGAGGATGACTATGTTTCCCTGAGAGAATCCGGTTATCTGCTGACGATTTAAGCAGGGATATCTTGCCTTTTCCGGGAAAACAAGCTATACTTAATAGTTGTGAAAAATGATGATTGAATTGATTTCAACGGAGGAAAAACCGGTGTAAAACAAGTCAAGCAGAACCGATATCTCATTCTAATTGGAGGAACGATTCGTGAAAGAACTGGTAGAACAGATCAATAAGCGTCGGACCTTTGCCATCATCAGCCACCCTGACGCTGGTAAAACCACGCTGACCGAAAAACTGCTGCTGTACGGCGGTGCCATTCAGCAGGCAGGCAGTGTAAAAGGCAAACAGAATTCCCGCCATGCAGTCAGCGACTGGATGGAGATCGAAAAACAGCGCGGTATTTCTGTTACCTCTTCCGTACTGCAATTCCATTACAACGATAAATGTATCAATATTCTGGATACTCCGGGCCATCAGGACTTCTCGGAGGATACCTACCGCACCCTGATGGCAGCAGACGCTGCTGTCATGGTTATCGACGCCGCAAAAGGTGTTGAGGCACAGACCATCAAACTGTTCAAAGTTTGTACTCTGCGCCACATTCCGATCTTTACCTTTGTCAACAAAATGGACCGTGAGGCACGCAATCCATTCGATCTGATGGAGGAGATCGAACAGATCCTCGGTATTCAGACTTACCCAATGAACTGGCCTATCGGCTGTGGTCAGGACTTCAAAGGTGTTTATGACCGCAACAAAGAGGAGATTCTTGCTTTCCAGTTTGAGGGTAGAAAATCCGGTACCAAACAGGTTGACAGCATCAAGGCGAAACTGGGTGACCCTGGTCTGGATGAGCTGTTGACTCCTACCCTGCATCAGACTCTGGTAGATGATATTGAACTGCTGGATGGTGCAAGCTACGAATTTGACATCGAGAAGGTACAGACCGGTCGTCTGAGCCCGGTATTCTTTGGCTCCGCACTGACCAACTTTGGTGTAGAACCATTCCTGGCTGACTTCCTGCGCCTGTCCCCTCCACCGCTGCCAAGAAATTCCCTGAGCGGCCCGGTAGACCCACAGCAGGAGAACTTCTCCGGCTTCATTTTCAAAATTCAGGCAAACATGAACAAGGCTCACCGCGACCGAATCGCTTTCCTGCGTATCTGCTCCGGTAAATTCAGCCGCGGTATGGAAGTTACTCATGTACAGGGCGCTAAGAAAATCAAACTGGCCCAGTCCACCCAGATGATGGCTCAGGACCGTGAAACCGTGGATGAAGCCTATGCCGGCGATATCGTTGGTCTTTTTGATCCGGGTATCTTCTCCATTGGTGACACCCTCTGTACCGGCAAGGAAAAGATCCAGTATGAAGGCATCCCAACCTTCGCTCCGGAACACTTTGCCCGTGTTACTCAGGTAGATACCATGAAGCGTAAACAGTTCGTGAAAGGTATGGAACAGATCGCACAGGAAGGTGCGATCCAGATCTTCCGCGATCTGGGCGGCGGTATGGAAGAAGTCATCGTCGGCGTTGTCGGCGTACTTCAGTTGGAAGTTCTGGAATACCGTCTGAAAACTGAATACAATGTTGCTATCCGTCAGGAAGGCCTCAACTATCAGCATCTGCGCTGGATCACCAATGATGATATTGATGTGAAGAAGCTGAACCTGACCAGCGACACCCGTCGAGTAGAAGATATGCGTGGCAACAAGCTGCTGCTCTTCACCAGCCAGTGGAATATTGACTGGGCACTGGAACACAACAAAGACCTGCGCCTGTCCGAATTCGGCAACCTGAAAAAAGAAGATTAAAAACAAAAGCCGCCCGCTTCAGCCAGTGGGTGGCTTTTTTTCTTTCTCTCCCCTTCATTGACAAATCCGCAGCTGCGGCCTATACTGAATTTAAGAATTTCTGGTTTTGAAAGGAGGAGTTATGGTGAGGATGGTTTTCCTGACCGCTCTTGGTGTGGGCGGAGCAACCATATTTGGTTCTCTCATTGGTTTTCTCTTTAAAAATATCTCTCACAAATTCTCCGATATTGTTTTGTCCTTCGCAGCCGGTGTTATGTTGTCCGCTGCTGTTTTGGGCTTGATTCTTCCTTCCGTTGAGTATGGGGGAGCCTATGGACTGTTGATTACTGTTCCGAGTATTTTCATCGGAGCTCTCTGTCTGAATCTGATCGATCAGTTTGTTCCCCACTTGCACCGATTGGTTGGTCCGGATATTGAATCTCATCACAATGCGGATTTGAACAAGGTTCTTCTCTTTGTAGCCGCTATTGCCATTCATAATCTTCCGGAAGGCATTGCCGCCGGTGTCAGCTTCGGTACTGATAATGCGGCACAAGCCCTGATGATTGCCGGCGGTATTGCTTTGCAGAATATCCCGGAAGGCATGGTAATCATCGGCCCGATGCTGGCTGCCGGTGTCTCTCCCCGCAAAACCTTCCTCTGTGCCATGGTGACCGGTTTGATTGAGGTTGCAGGTACATTGATCGGCTATTTTGCGGTCAGTCTTGCTTCCAGTATTCTTCCCTTCGCTTTGGCCTTTGCCGGAGGAACTATGCTATATGTCATCAGTGATGAAATGATCCCCGAAACCCATGCACATGGAAATGAACAAGGGGCCACTTATGCCCTGCTGCTTGGCTTTTGCGTCATGCTGATCAGCGATGTGCTGCTTGGATAAGCATTCTTGCAGCAAAGTGTCTGTTGATAAAATCGTGCCTTTCGATAGTTGAAAAGACCCGCTCTTTGGAGCGGGTCTTTTTTCTATTCCATCCACAGGAAATTCATA
>JAGALG010000205.1 GCA_017848075.1 Oscillospiraceae bacterium
TGCAGTGCAGGGTACCAAGCAGGTATCAGCAGCGATCATATCTTCGACCTTGACGACCGTGTGC
The DNA here is from genome assembly GCA_017848075.1 of Oscillospiraceae bacterium. Taxonomy (GTDB): domain Bacteria; phylum Bacillota; class Clostridia; order Oscillospirales; family Ruminococcaceae; genus Negativibacillus. The sequence goes on from JAGALG010000205.1 coordinate 65, forward strand.
GTATTCTTGCCGCTGGTCTTCACAAGCGGTATGGTACGCCAGCTGCTGCTGCCGATGGGCTTATCCATTGGTTATTGTCTGCTCGCTTCCTTGATCGTAGCAATGACCGTAGTTCCTGCAGCCGCATCCACTCTGCTGAGAAATACAAAGGCAAAAGCTCATCCATGGTTTGATAAAATGATGGACAAATATGAGCTGTCTTTGAAGTGGTGTCTGAAGCATAAAGCGATCCCATTGCTGGTATCTGTTGCTTTGCTGGTCTTCAGTGTTTGGGCGGTTATGACCACAGGCATCGTTTTGCTGCCGGAAATGACTTCTGACTCTATTCAGGTTACGGTTCGTACTCCGGAGGGCCTGACCAGAGAAGAATCCTTTGCTATGTCCGATGAAGTCATTGATACGATCCTGAAAGTGGAAGGTGTTGAGGCTGTTGGTGCAATGGACAGTGGCTCCAGCTCCGGCTTATTGGGAGGCTTTGGCGGATCCAGCGACAGTTATGGCAGCTATGTTTACTATATTATTGCCGAGAATGGTGGTTCTACATCTGCTGTTACCAATTTGGTGAATGATATCAATGCAGCGACGGCTGATATGGAGGCGGAAGTCATGGCCTCCGCAGGCGGCATGAGTGATATGACTGCATTGCTGGGCAGTGGCTTGTCGGTTACGATATATGGTAATGATTTGGAAGTACTTCGGGAGTTGTCCGATGATATCATTGAGATCGTTGATGCACAAGAGGGCTACACAGATGCCAGCAGCAGCTTCACCAATGGTGACCCAACAATTCAGCTGAAGATCGACAAGGATCTTGCCATGTCCAAGGGCTTGACGGTGGCACAAATCTACATGGAGATTGCCTCCCGACTGACTACTTCTGCCACTTCTACCACAGTTACCATTGATGGTGTGACGATGGATGTTACGGTAGAAAACAATTCCAATCCTCTAACGGTAGAAAATCTGATGGATATTGAATTTGAGACTACATCCATGACAGCAACCGGAGAAAGCAAAAAAGAAACATACAAACTTTCTGATTTTGCCTCGATTCAAGAAACGACATCCATCGCTTCTATCAGCCGAGAGAATCAGACGCGCAGTGTAACCGTTTCTGCGGCAGTAGAAGAAGGATACAATGCAACACTGCTGTCCCGCGAATTGACTCCGATTCTGCAAGAATACGCAGACAGTGATGCTGTTCCGGACGGTTATACTGTTGATTTGGGCGGTGAAAGCTCGACCGTTAATGATATGGTGGAACAGATGGGCTTGATGCTGCTTCTTGGCTGCGCTTTCATCTATTTGATCATGGTGGCACAGTTCCAGAGCTTGCTTTCTCCATTTATTGTACTCTTCACGGTTCCGTTGGCCTTTACCGGAGGTATGATCGCCTTGCTGCTTTATGGCCAGTCTTTGTCTTTGCTTTCCTTGGTGGGCTTTGTAGTTTTGATGGGAACCGTTGTAAACAATGGTATCGTATTCGTCGACTATACGAACCAGCTGCGAATCGGCGGAATGGAGCGACAGGCAGCTTTGATCGCTACAGGACGAACTCGTATGCGTCCCATTCTGATGACAGCCATGACGACAATTTTGGCGATGATGCAGATGATCTTTGCAGACGATATGTCCGGTCAGATGGGCGGTGGCATGTCTGTGGTTATTGTTGGCGGTTTGGCCTATGCGACTTTGATGACGCTTTATATTATCCCGGTTCTTTATGATATCTTCTTCAAGCGTCCACCACTGCAGATCGATGTTGGCGGTGACAATATTGACGATGTCCCGGACGATGCAGCTGAATTTATTGCGGAAGCTCTTGCGAAAGAAGCAGCGCAAAAAGCAGAGGTTCAGGAAAAAGAAGAGGACGGTGAATAAGATGGCACAGGAAAAACTGTTTTCAGAAAAAGAGGAAAAGATTTTTCAGGCCGTTTTGGCTTTGGCAGGGCGTGGTATCAATCTGACTACAGTAAAAATGCAGGAGATCGCTGCGGAAGCAGAGATCGGCAAAAGTACGCTGTATGAATATTTCGTCTCCAAGGAGGAATTGTTGTTATCTGCAATGTCCTACTGTTTGGAGCATGAGATCCATCTTCTTGCCCCACAGCTGCAGAACATTGGCAGCTTCCAAAACATGATCGATGTTTTGCTGGAATACATCAGCGGCCTTGTAAAGGAACGGGTTGCTGCCTATGGCATGTTGGGACAGGTGTTTGCCGGGAATCAGGAAACGCAAAAGTGTCCGATGAACAGCAAGGTTGATGAGCAGTTTACATGTTTGGTGAAGTACGCTGCTGCGTTGCTGGAAAAGGACGGTAAGGACAGGGTGGACGAGGCCTACCTTGCTCAGGTTCTGTTCTCAGTTATGATGGGCCATGCGATGACCTTATTGCGTCTGAAAAAACAGGAGAACTTATCTCAGGAAGCAGAGCGGCAGCTTTGTGAACAAAGCAGAAAAATGCTGCTATCCTGCATCCAATAAAAACAAACAGCCATCTCGGAAAAGGGGTGGCTGTTTCTGTTTTCCTAAAAGTAGTAACCCTTTTTGACGATTATCGTCTTTATGAGTAAAGGGAGGGTGATTGCATGAAAATAAGAAGGATTTTATTCCCAGTGCTATTGCTTCTGCTTCTCGTGGCTGTTCTGCTGCAAAGAGTCCCAAAATCTCCACCGCTGCTGCGGATTCTCAATGAAGGTTCGGGCCTGGGACATATAAACGGAAGCTATGAGTGGACTTATCTCAGTCTTACTGGCCACAGCGGCACGATGGCTTGCGGAATGCATCCATTGGATTATTTTACGGGTGAGAAGCCGCAGCATGCTTCGGTTGGTGCTTATCAGCTGAAATTCACACTGCCTCCGGATGAGCTTTCTGTTTGCTGTTGGCCAGAAAAGGAGATTGGAAATTGGGAAAATGCCGAGGCGATCGAGTTAGCTACCAGTGATGGAGTTATCGATGCTGTGCTGCAAGTGCAGCCCGGAAGCTATGTCTACCAAATCTCTGCTGATTGGGATGGACTGCTGTATGAAGGAACAGCAGAATATTGTTTGTATGTAAAGGCGTAGCTTCATTGCGTAAATTGCTCCAAACTGATATAATAAAATAACATGGTATCATTTGGAGGGCAGTATGAGCATTTTAAATGTAACAAAATTATCCCACGGCTTTGGTGACCGTGCTATTTTTAAAGATGTATCTTTTCGCTTGTTAAAAGGCGAGCATATTGGTTTGATCGGTGCCAATGGAGAGGGCAAATCCACCTTCATGAACATTGTTACCGGTAAACTGCAGCCGGATGAAGGTAAGGTAGAATGGAGCAAAAA
>JAGALG010000206.1 GCA_017848075.1 Oscillospiraceae bacterium
AGCAAATTAATCCATCTGATCTCCAACTGCAACCGGAACTGCATCAGCAGGAACCGGGCAGAAGTAGCCAGCAGCAGCTCGTTTGTCGAACTCTGCTTTGGCTTCTGCAATCTTATCTGGATTCTGGTAGAGATCCATGGCTGTCGCAGCCAAAACTTTGCCGGCACAGAGCAAACCTTTGTGACCAATGGAGGTCTTACCGCAGGATACATTCTGCCAGCTGTGGCCCGGAACATTGGAAGGTGCCGTTACGACATTAATCTGTGCAGTTGGGATCAGCCAGCTTACATCGCCTACATCAGTAGAGCCAGCCCGTGGTTTGGTGCTGAACCAATATGGTACCAGGAAGTCATTGAGCGGAATCGTTGCATTCTTGCTCACTTCTTTTACCCACTCTGCGATCTCATCATTTTCATCGCAAGCCGCACCTGGAAGATCATGGGACGGCATCTCATAACCATCAATCAAAGCCTGTGCGAAAGCTTTTTCTTCTTCGGTATAGGTTGGAACACCCACTTCATTGAAGTTATCCCACAGCAGCTTTTCCAGTGCTTTGTTTGGAACAGTGTTGGAGCAGCCATCAATAAAGCGTTTTTTCATGGTGGTTTCTGTCATCATTGCAGCAGCTTCTGCGATTTTATCCACACGAGCCTGCAGCTCCAGAGCATCTTTTACTTCCACTGCACGAACCATATACAAAACCTGTGCATGAGGCTGCACTACATTAGGAGAATTACCGCCAGCGTCAGTGATTGCATAGTGGATACGGCAGTCATCAGACATATGCTCACGAAGGAACTGTACACCGATATTCATCAGTTCCACTGCGTCCAGGGCAGAACGGCCTTTATGTGGATTACCAGCCGCATGGGAAGCCACGCCGGTAAATTTATATTCGGTCTGGATACAGGAATTACAGGTACCGGAAGTAACCTGATTGCTGCTGCCCGGATGCCAGGTCAGTGCTACATCACATTCTTCAAAGAGGCGTTCTCTTGCCATAAAGGCTTTGGCTGCACCGCCTTCTTCACCTGGACAACCATAGAAGATCACGGTACCTTCATGGTCATCTTCCAGATAGGCTTTGGCCGCAAAAGCTGCTGCCATAGCGCCTGCGCCCAGCATGTTATGACCGCAGCCATGACCTGCAGCGCCGCGAACCAATTCTTTCCGAACGGTAGAGCCAGCTTCCTGAGACAAAGCTGCCAATGCATCATACTCGGCCAAAATACCGATCACCGGTTTACCGGAACCGTAAGTTGCTTTAAATGCTGTTTCAATACCTACCACAGGAGTTTCTACAGTAAAGCCTTCTTCCTTCAGAACTTTGCAATACAGCTCGCAGGATTTGAATTCCATCAGAGACAATTCTGCGTATTCCCAGATCTTATCGGATACATCGGTGATAATGTTTGCTTTTTCGTCGATTACAGACAGGTATTTCTTTTTGTCAATCATAGGAAATTCCTCCTTCTATAACAGGAATGCCGCACAGCTTGTGCGGCATTTTTGTGTTTAGTAAAGAACTTTGCCCAGGAACTCTTTGGTTCTTGGGTTCTGAGGATTGCCGAAGATTTCCTCCGGAGAACCTTTTTCAGCCAGAATACCGCCGTCCATAAAGAAGACACGGTCGGAAATTTCTCTTGCAAAGCCCATTTCATGGGTAACAATTACGGTGGTCATACCGCCTTTTACCAGGTTTTTGATAACAGCAAGAACTTCGCCAACCATCTCTGGGTCCAGTGCGGAAGTTGGCTCGTCAAAGAGCATTACTTCCGGCTCCATTGCCAGCGCACGAACGATAGCCAGACGCTGTTTCTGACCGCCGGACAGACGGTTTGGATATTCATTGAGCTTCTCATACAGACCTACCGTGCTCAGCAGTTCCTTTGCCATCTCGTCTGCCTCTGCCTGGGATTTTTTACCCAGCAAGGTCGGAGCCATAGTAATGTTCTGACCTACGGTCATATGTGGGAATACATTGAAGTGCTGGAACACCATACCCATTCTCTGACGGTGCAGGTCAACATTGACACCTTTTGCGGTAATATCAATACCATCAAACAAAATCTGACCGCTGGTCGGAACCTCCAAAAGGTTCAGGCAGCGCAGAAAGGTACTTTTACCACCGCCGGAAGGGCCAATAACAGAAACTACTTCACCTTTGGCAATGTGTTCGGTTACGCCCTTCAGAACCTGCAGCTCGCCGAAGCTCTTATGCAGGTCATATACTTCCAGAATATTATTAGTCATTTTTCATTCTCCTCTCAAGAGCAGCAACCGCTTTGGACAGGGTGAAGCCCAGAACAAAGTAAATGATACCGGATACGATCAGTGGCTCAATTGCCAGATATGTAATGGAGTTGATCGTCTTGTACTGAGTCATAATGTCGCCGGCAAAGAAGGTGGATGCCAGAGAAGACTCTTTTACGATCGTTACGAACTCATTGCACAGGGCAGGCAGAATGTTTTTGATTGCCTGTGGCAGAACAACCTTACGCAGCGTTTGCTGGTAATTCAAGCCCAAGCTTCTTGCCGCTTCGGTCTGACCTTTGTCAACGGCCATGATACCGGAACGAATGATCTCTGCAACATATGCACCGGAGTTCAGAGACATTGCCAGTGCAACAGAGAAGATCTTGCCCAGATCCACACCAGGGAAGATCATTGGGATCAAGAAATAGAAGAAGTACAGCTGCAGCAGCAATGGAGTATCGCGGATGACCTCAGTATAAGCAGTTGCAATTGCACCCAGTGGTTTTACTTTGCCAATTTTAAAGTTGCTCAAACGCATCAGCGCCAAAACGATACCGATCACAATACCAAAGGCAACTGCGATTGCGGAGAGCATCAGGGTCATGCCAACGCCTTCCAGCAGCATATCCCAGTATTTTGTAAAGATCTTAAATACATTCATCAGAATGTTCATGCGATGGATTCCTCCTTTATAACAGCAATGTCGGACTGGTCGGAAAGACCAGTCCGAAACATGTAAACTCGATTATTCTTCAACCAGACCCAGAGATTTTGCCAGCTCAGTTGCTTCGTTATTCCAGTCAGCATACAGGCCTTTTTCGTTTACTTCTTCAATGATCTCGTTGATTGCTTCCATCAGTTCTTCTTCGCCTTTTGTGCATGCAACAACATTACCTTCAGATTCAAATACGAATTTGAATTCGGACATGCACAGCTCGTCGTAGCTTTCACAATACAGTTCACCGTTGGATCCGTCTACTGCCAGAGCGTCAATTTTACCGGTCTGCAGAGCCAGAATACCATCGTTCAGGGAGCCGATTGGTTCGATGGTGATATCTTCCGGCAGCTGAGTGCTTACCAACTGATACTGCAGAGAGCCGTTCTGAGCACCGATTTTCAGACCTGCAAAGGCTTCTGCGGTTTTCAGCTGATCTGCTTTTTCTTTCAGAATCAGGATGCCCTGACCTTTGCTGTCTTCATCATCAATGTTATAACCAATGGACAGTTCCATGTTTTCAGCTCGTTCTGGAGTCCATGCAAAACCGGAGATCGCCATATCAACAGAACCGGTAGCTACTGCTGCCTGTACAGCTGCAAAGTCCATAGCCTCGATTTTCAGTTCAACACCCAGTTTTTCAGCAATGTATTTGCCCAGTTCAATGTCGGAACCTACATATTCTTTGGTACCGTCAGCTGCGATGTTCTCAAACTCCATTGGTGCGAAGTCAGGAGAAGTTGCCATGGTGATAACGCCTGCTTTTTTGATGTTATCCAGTTTGCTTGTTTCGCCGGAGCAACCGGTCAGTGCGGTCAGTGCCATTGTTGCTGCCATAATCATTGCTAATGTTTTTTTCATAAATCTTGCCTCCAATTTTTCCTATTTTGCTTATCTCGAATACTTATTGTATGTTTATCCGAAATGATGTTTATATTATACATCTTTTTTCAGAATTGTAAAGTAGTAAAATGCACAAATATATCTCCACTTTGCACTTTATTTTATACAATATTTTGCATTGTTTCTGATTTTTATTGCAGTTATTGTCTTTTTTATGCATAAAAATATGTATACCAATGCATAAAAGAAAGGATATCCCATTATACATGAATAGGATATCCCTTCAAGCACAATTCACTTATCTCAGACGGAAATGATCATCTACTGTAATGTTCAGAGAAACACCCATCCCATCTTTTACAGGGTTTCCAGCTTTCGTTTGCTGCTGGATCATGTGGAACAATGGGCTGGCCGCTACAAGAGTACGATACATCTTTTCGGTTTCTTCTCCGTAGACCTGATGCTTCAAAGACCAGAACAAAGCCTTCTGGATACTATGGAAGGATGCCAGCTGGCTGCGATAAGCAGTTTCTTTGTGATCCCCAAAATCAAAGGTCAATGTTTCCGGGTAGAGAAGATTTGGGAAAGCATTTTCTGCGCTGACCATCGGAATATAGAGCTGCAGCTCTCTTGCCATGACCATATCGTTGTTGCACAGAGCCAGCAATCTTCCCGGGAAGGCTGCCAGATCTTCTTGGCTGTGGATACTGTTGTACAAACGAACTGTTTTCTGAGTCAGTTCTTCCAGCTGCTCCTGATCATATGGGTAAGGCTCATAGGTTGCCTCATCCTGAGCAAAGAAGAAGAACTGACGGTGTACACCGTAACCCTCACAATCCCACTCTTTGGCCAAATTAGCAACAATGTTGCTCAGGCTTGGAATCAGGACTTCATTGATACGACATTCCGCCTTTACCTGCTCTCCGCTGCGACTGGCATAAACACGGACATAGCTCAACTTCTGATTACCCAGTCGTTTGATCAGTTCGTCTTTCAATGCATCCCAGTACAGATTGAAATTATGGTTTTTCTGTGCATCACCGCCTGCCAACAGATTACCTCTGTAAACAGACCAACGATGTTTTTTACCGGCAAATTCGCTTTCCACAGACAATCCATTCTGCTTTTTGGCCATCATTGATACACCATTCATCAAGGCAAGCAGGAAGCTGCTGCATGCAACACCCAACGCCATGGATGGATTTTTCCCTTTTGCTGCACTAATCTCTACAATATCCCGATCCCAATCCGGGCACTCCACCTGGAAGGTGACAGCCACAGAACCAGCCTGCAAGTCACTGATTTCCGGGTAAATCCGAATATTCCATGCTGGAATAAAGATATGATCCTCCTCCAACTGATCCGGCACTTCAAAGCTGTTATGCAAATGACACTTGAGGACAAATTTCAAAGTTTTCTCCTCATCCAAATCCGAACCATCTCCATAGGCTTTGGCCAGCGCCTGTTTTTCCATATTAACATCACAGCTGCGGAGCATGGACAGGGCTACCGGATTTTTCGGCGCCATTTTCAGCAGCTGCTGGAAAATCTCTTTCGCTTCTGTAAACTGCTGGAGAGACATCAGGCTGAAGCCATAATGGAAGAACCAGTTTGGGTCTTTTTTTCCTGCAGAACGAACAGATTCCAGTAAAGCCTTGGCTTCTGCAAAACGACGAATGACATTATATTCCCTTGCAAGAATGCAGGTCAGCTCATAATCCCGCTGATTTTCCGGCAAAGCACCGACTGCATCAATAATCTTCTGATGTTCGAGATTCTTTTTCCACTGGCCGATCTGGGCCAGCAATTCCTTTTTATTCATGGATCGATCCTCCATATTAAAATCGCTACGAACTTTATTATAACAGAAGAAAAGGAAAAAGTCTGCATCTTTCCGCCGCTTCTTAGAAAAAACGGCGTCGGGATACAGACTTTTTTGTTGTTTATTTCATTTTCTTCCTCACAAAAGCAATGGTTCGACCCAACAAGCAGGAGAACAGCAGCATCCGGAACCATTCCAGTGCACCGTAGAGAATATATGGCAGAGGGAGAGGAATATGGAGCAGACACAAAAGCGCCCAAGCACCCAACAGCACCTTTTGCTCTCTGCTGTTTCCTTCCCAAGGCTTTTTGCAGAAAAGCCGAACGGTGCAGAATATCACAAGAGCAAACAGCAGCAGCAAGATCCATGCCATTGCCAAGCGCATATAATTCATATCAGCCGTATAGTGCAGTGTATAGCGCACTGTGCTGATCGAAATGCCTGTGGCCCAACGCAGATATGTATCTGACAGCAGCATGGCAACCCATGCGCAGCAAAGTCCACAATGCTGCTTCACAAGCAAGCAAACTGTGCCAAAAATAATAAAAGGCAAGCTCAGGATCAAACCTCCTGCGAAATCTCCCAGCAATGTACCCAGCAATATCGCTAAGCAGGCCAATACCAGCAGAACACTACCTATAATCACCCTGCCCGAAATTTTCGGCTGTACATATACCACCCGTTCGGTCGCAGCAGCAGATGTTTCCATCTCCGGTTCTTCCTGCTGCTCTGTTTCGCCTTTCACCAGCTGATCCAGCGAAACTTCAAACACTTCGCTCAAGCGTACCAAGCGCTCCAAGTCCGGCACGGAGGAATCCGTTTCCCATTTGGAAATGGACTGACGGGATACACCCAGGCGCTCCGCCAAATCCCCCTGAGACATTTTTCTCTGGCTGCGAAGCTCGTAAATTCGTTTTCCTAAACTCATAGAGTCACTCTCCTTCGCCTCCAAGTATAGCGTTTTTTCCTTAAAAAATCCACCAAGCTGCCTTGAAAATATTAGCAACCAGCAGTTGCACATGAAAAAACACGCCGAAACAGGCGTGTTTCCCCTCTTTTCTCTTTCAGGCAATAAAAGAAAAAGGATGCAATCTATCTGAAAGATCGCATCCTTTTTCTGGTGCCGCTGACGAGACTTGAACTCGTACGAAGTTGCCCTCAACGGATTTTAAGTCCGGTGTGTCTGCCGATTCCACCACAGCGGCGTGATTTCATTTGCTCCAATAATAATACACTAATTCCTCTTACAAGTCAAGGGAAAGAAAAGCATAAAAAAGGCTGCTGCCCTAAAGGGCAGCAGCCTTGGTTTCCAGTTTTCGGAACAGTGTTCCATTCCGTGCGCAAACACCGCAGAAACCATTTCTATTTTGTCCGTTGTATTGCTTTCTATTCCAACTGCGCTCCCGATTCATCCACCAAAACGAAGTCGATTTCGCCAGCCGAAACATCGACCGATACGGCTTTAACCAAAACTTTTTGTCCGATTTTATAGCGAGTATTGCTCAACTGCTCTACCAGCTCCATGGTTTCTTCCAGAATATAATCGCCAAAAGGCAGTTCGGAAACATGAACCAGACCTTCTACAGTATTCGGCAGCTCCACATAGAAGCCATAGGACTGTACCGAGGAGATCACACCCTCAAACACTTCCTCCAGATGAGCCGCCATATACTCTGCCTTATAGCAGTCCTCACAGTCTCGTTCAATATTGACTGCATTCTGTTCACATTCGCTGCAATGCAGTGCGGCAGAAGATACATAGTTTCCAAAGCGCTTATCGATCACTTTCCGTGGGCTGCCACCGATATGGGCAGAGAGAATACGGTGAATAATCAAGTCCGGATAACGACGGATTGGGGAGGTAAAGTGGGCATAATTATCCAGCACCAAACCAAAGTGACCTGTGTTGTCCGAAGAATACACGGCCTTTGCCATAGAACGCAGCAGTTGGTTATTGATCAGTTGTTCCAGGCGACTGCCCCGAACAGATTCCAGAATATCAGACATTTCTTTTGCTGTCACTTCGTCGCTGAGAGGCGATGGATCGATACCAACCTGTGTCAAAAGCTCTTTCAAGGCAGAAACCTTTGCCAGCGGCGGATCATCATGCACACGGTAAACAAAAGGAAGCTCCTCATTCATTGCAACGGAAGCTGCGGCCTGGTTTGCCATCAGCATAAATTCTTCGATAAAGCGTTCGGATTCTCCCCGTTCTCTTGGCAGGATATTCACTACCCGGCCGTTTTCGATCAGGAACTTGCTCTCGCTGGATTCAATGTTCATTGATCCTCGTTCAAAGCGGCGCTTGTGGAGAACGGCTGCCAATTCTCGCATTTGGTAGATCTCCGGCAGCAACTCCTGGTATTTCGCTTGGATTTCTTCATCAGCAGTGCCATCCAAAATAGCGTTGATTTCTTTATAAACGCCTTTCACTCTGGAGCGAATATAGCTCTTTGCAAAACGATATCCGATCAAATCGCCCTCTTCGTTAATGGTCAACAATGCAGAGAAGGTCAGACGCACTTCGTCCGGGTTCAGCGAACAAATCCCATTGGACAGCTCTTTTGGCAGCATCGGCAGCACCTGATCCGCATAATAAATGGAGGTGCCTCTTGCATAAGCTTCATTATCCAATGCCGTTCCCGGTTTTACATAGTAGCTGACATCAGCAATGTGCACGCCCAACTCCCAGACATCGCCCACCTTTTCCAAAGAGATCGCATCGTCAATATCTTTGGTATCAGCGCCATCGATGGTAAAGATGTTGTAGCCGGTTAAATCCAGACGCTCCATCAACTCGCTGGGGTGGATGCCTTTGGCCGCAATTTTCTCCGCCTCTGCCTGTGTTTGTGCATCAAAGTTCAGACGAGCATGATAATTCGCCAACACGGCCTCACAGCAGTTGGCCGCAGAATCTGCCGTACCAAAGCTTTGCAAAATCTTAGCTCGATGAGAAAAATGACCTTCTCCTCGTTTGCCAATGGTGGCAAGTACCTTATCTCCTGCCTTGGCGCCATTTCGATCTCGCTCCCATACTTCAATGGGGATGCGAACATATTTGTCCGGCTGCACATAGAAACGGCCTCGATCACTGAACAGAACAGCAGAGAAGCTCTCCTGAACCTCTTCCAGTATCTCAATCACACGGCCTTCTGTTTTTCCCTTATTGTCCTTAGACAGTCGAACCAGAACAATATCGCCGGGCATTGCACCCAGCATTTCACGGCCCGGAAGGAAAATATCATCCTCTTTTGTTGCATTTTCCTCCAGAGGTCTCGCAAAGCCAAAGCGTTCCTGCACGGAAACGATCTTGGCCTTTACTGTTTTCATATTTTCTGCCAGGCCCACGGCGTTGCGCTCCTGCACGATCACGCCTTTCGCCTTGTACTGGGCGATCAGCTGATCAAATTCCTTGCGCTCTTTTGGGCCGACTTTTGCCAGCACAGCCAGCTCTTTCAGGCGAACCGGAGCCTTTCGATTGCGTCGCAGGACTTCCATGATCCGCTTATTCAGTGGAATAGGACTGTTTTTGTGCTTGCGCTGGTGGGGCTGTTTATAATTTTGATTGGATCTCATATCATCACTCTTTCCGGATACTCAATCTATGCTTTTATCATTGGTCAGTTTTATTATGCGCTATTCCCGCAAATTCCACAAGAGATATTTTGTAAAATCTTGCATTGATGGTTTTTGAGACAAAAAAATACTCCGCCGAAGCGGAGTATTTTAGTTGCAGTTTGAAATTAAGCCATGAATTTCTGAACAATAGCCAGCAGAATGATGCAAGCGAAGAAAGCGATGGTCAGAGATTTGGTTGCTCTACCCAGCATAGCTTCTGTAGTTTTGCCCATGTTTCTGCCGAAGGAATTGTCGCTGCCGCCAGCTAAGGAACCCATTTGTGCTTTGTGTTCCTGCATCAGAATAACAGCAATGATCATAATAGCCAGAATGCAGATAATGATACCGCCGATGATTTCGATAACGCCCATTGTGATAAACCTCCTGTCTGCCCAAAGGCCGCTTTGCGTACGGGGAAAGGCTTGCGCCCCAAAGTACTTCTTAACTCAAAACATCATAGCACAAAAAAGACATTTTGGCAAGAGGGCAAGGCCTTTTCTCTGGGATTTTCAAGGAAATTTACTTCAGTTCTTTCACCATATCAATATGGGGACAGTGCTCATCGTTATAAACCTCACCCCGTCGGCTGTAGCCATTGCGTTTATAGAAGCCCTCTTTGTCAAGCTGAGCGCTCAGCTCCACCGAACTGCCCCCCAGCTCTTTTACCTTAGCTTCCAAATTCTGCATAATTGCTCTGCCCACACCTTTGCCGCGGTAGTTCTCCAGCACCGCAATGCGACCGGCATGCCACACGCCATCTTTTTGATAAATACGGCCGGTTCCTGCCGGGTCACCATGATCGTACACAATTACATGCCAGCTTTTTGCATCCAGCTCATCAAATTCGTTTTTGAAACCCTGCTCTACCATAAACACCATACCGCGGATATAAAAAGCATCGGTGGTGTTCGCCTTACCTTTGGACCATTGGATTGTCCACTGTTGTCTTCTTGCCATGCTGTATTCCTCTTTTCTTCTTATCATCATGCCCATTATAACAAAGAGGAAAGTTCCTGACAAGCAGCTATAGCAGATGCAGGAAAAACTGTGCAAAGAGAAGAAGAATCAATCCCGGAATTCCAAGAACCCCACAAATCGCTGCCGTTCCTCTCGTCAAAGGCAGAGAGATCCCTACTATAGGCTGGAGAACAGAAAGTAAAAACAATGCTCCCAAGCCGCTGAACGCAGTAAGAAATATTGCAGAAATCAAACAATTCTTCTTTCGGTACACAAACAGCTGAAACAGAGCCAGCATCAAAAAAGCGCTGCCCATCAGCGTCCCCCCCGTCCTTCTCCGGCCCGAACCCCTAAGCGCCGTGCCATATTATGATAATAGCGATAACGACTTCGCAGTGCTTTGCCGTCATAGATGCAGGCTTCGATCAAATCACCGTCCAAAGTCAAATTAAACAGCGCTTCGTTCTCCCGAAGCTGCTGCTCCAACTGCCGCAAGTTCCCAATAATTTCTGCCGCGGACAAATTCTCTTCCTGTCCCATTTCTGACTGAGAGAATGCTTTTTCCTGTTCCAGTAACTTTGCCATGATATCCCGTCCTTTCTTTGCTTTCATTTTATGAAGAAAGTCTGGGCTGCTATTCCCTTTTTATGCGTAGATATCCCATCTTTGGGAAAATTTCTTTAGGGAACAGTTGTCATCTCCCCTAAAAAAGAGTACAATGATAGTAATGTAAAGAGAGAAAGAGGGACTGACATGAACCAGTTTAAAGATCTGACCGAACGCTACTGCCCTAAACTGGGCTGTAATGTTCCGCTGGAAAATATGTATGATGATGAAGGCAATGTTTATATGCGCTGTTTATTCAGCTACAAATGCACTTGGTACGAGTGTGAAAAACACATGCCTTCTTTCCCATCCCGTTAAAAAAACAGCAGACACCGATGGTGTCTGCTGTTTTTCTCTTATATGTGTGACTAGGCGTATAAGCCGGGTTCTGTTGTAGATGACAATCTATCTAGACCGCCGGTCGCCCGACGGTTCAAGCCACCTGCCCCGGAATGACGACGGGCCGCCGTTTATTCATTCCGTTATGGTTACGGTGTTGCTTCGGATAGGGTTTACATGGCAGTGCAGTCTCCTGCACCCCGGTGAGCTCTTACCTCGCCTTTCCACCCTTACCAGATAAATCTGGCGGGATCTCTCTGTTGCACTGTCCCTAAAGTCGCCTTCGGCTGCCGTTAGCAGCTATCCTGCCCTGTGAAGCCCGGACTTTCCTCATACAGGCCCTTTCGGTTCCTGCACGCTGCCATCCTGCCTACTCACAGCGTTCATTTTACTCCAAAGTCGGCCGCTTGTCAACCAAAAACCTCTTGTCAGAGGGCAGAAACAGGTCTATAATAAGCACAGATAATTTAGCACTTTAGTGCGTTTATATAAGGAGGAGTCCTGATGCTGTTTACCAATTCTTATATTCAGTCCGTCTACGATTCTGTTGCGGTGCGTAATCCCAACGAAACAGAGTTTCTTCAAGCTGTAGGTGAGGTTCTCCAGTCCCTGCAGCCCGTGATCCAGCAGCGCCCGGATCTGCAGCAGCATGCCATTTTGGAACGGATGTGCGAGCCGGAACGCTTTGTTCAATTTCGTATTGCCTGGCAGGACGACTCCGGAAAAGTACAGGTGAACCGTGGTTATCGGGTTCAGTTCAATTCTGCCATCGGTCCTTACAAAGGCGGCCTGCGTTTCCATCCTTCCGTCAATGCTTCCATCATCAAATTTCTCGGTTTTGAGCAAGGCTTTAAGAATAGTTTAACTGGTCTTCCTATGGGTGGTGCCAAGGGTGGTTCTGATTTTGACCCAAAAGGAAAATCTGACAGTGAGATCATGCGCTTCTGTCAGGCCTTTATGACCGAGCTGTACCGCCACATCGGCCCGGATACCGATGTTCCGGCTGGGGACATCGGTGTAGGCGCCAAAGAGGTTGGCTACCTCTTCGGTCAGTACAAACGAATCTGTAATCAGTTCAACGGTGTCCTGACCGGTAAAGGACTTGCCTACGGCGGTTCACTGATGCGCCCACAGGCTACCGGCTATGGTTTGCTGTACTTTGTAGAAGAAATGCTCTCCTCCATGAAACAGAATTCTGTGAAAGGAAAAACTCTTGTAATCTCCGGCTGTGGTAATGTGGCCATCTATGCTGCCGAAAAAGCACAGCAGCTCGGAGCGAAAGTGGTCGCTATGTCCGACTCCAAAGGCTACATCTACGATGCGGAGGGCATTGATCTTTCTTTGGTAAAATCCATTCGTGAGGGTATGAGAGGCCCTATCATTCAATACAAAGAGTTGAAACCATCCGCAGTATATACAGAAGGTTGCAGAAATATTTGGTCTGTCCCCTGCGATATTGCATTGCCTTGTGCAACACAAAATGAACTGCAAGCTGAAGACGCCGCACTTTTGATCTCCAATGGTGTCATGGCGGTGGCGGAAGGCGCCAATATGCCTACTACACCGGAAGCTGTTTCCCTCCTTCAGAAAGCTTCTGTTCTTTATGCACCGGGTAAGGCTTCCAACGCAGGCGGTGTGTCTGTCAGCGGTTTGGAAATGAGCCAGAATTCTCTTCGCTATTCCTGGACTGCCGAAGAGGTAGACAGCAAATTGCAGCAAATCATGGTCGATATCTTCCATAATGCTTCTGATGCTGCCAAAGCCTATGGCATGGAAGGGAATCTGTTGGCTGGCGCTAATATCGCCGGCTTCCTGAAAGTAGCTGACGCTATGATCGCACAAGGAGTGTATTAAGATAAATCGCACAAGCCTCTCTGTGAAAGAGAGGCTTGTTTTTTGCCTTGCTTTCCCCTGCTCAAGTGCTATAATAAAAACAAGAACCCCAATATTGAAGGAGGAACTTACCATGACTGACAGACAGCAACAGATTCTGAATCATGTTGACGCCCACAAGGATATGATCCTCAGCGCTGAGCGCTGGCTTTGGGCTCATCCGCAGACCGGCTACACCGAATGGGAAGCCCACGGCTATATGGTGGAACATTTTGAAGCACTTGGCTATGAACTGACTCTTGCCGGAAACATCCCCGGTTTCTATACCGATGTAGACACAGGAAAACCCGGACCAACTCTCTGCATTATGGGTGAACTGGATGCTTTGGATATCGCCAATCACCCGGAATCCGTCAACGGCATGACCCATTGCTGTGGACATCATGCACAGTCTGCTGCTCTGTTAGGCATTGCTGCTGCTCTGAAAGAGCCTGGTGCTCTGGATGGACTTTGCGGCAAGATTCGCCTGATGTCTGTACCGGCAGAGGAAATGATCCAGCTGAATTTCCGGGAAGACTTGAGAAAACAGGGTGTCATCAGCTACATGGGCGGCAAAGTGGAATTTATGCATCGCGGTTACTTTGACGGCGTTGATTTGGCTCTCATGGTTCATGGCGCCGGTAATCACGACGATATCGATTTCTCCTGTGGACTGGGCTTCAACGGCTGTCTGGCCAAATCGATTCGTTTCAAAGGAAAATCCTCCCACGCCGGTGGTGCTCCTCATCTGGGCGTCAATGCACAATATGCTGCCTCTTTGGGACTGCAGGCCGTCAATGCTCTTCGTGAAACCTTCCGGGATCAGGATCATATCCGTTTCCATCCAATTATGATGGGTGTAAACTGCGCCGTTAACATCATCCCGGATGAAATGAAAATCGAAAGCTATGTCCGCGGCAAGACCATCGAAGCGATCAAACGGGAAAATACCAAAGTAAACCGTGCTTTAACCGGTGCTGCACTGGCCATGGGTGCTGGTGTAGAACTGTGTGACCGTCCGGGCTACTCTCCGGAAGTACATGATAAAGCCTTTATGCAGCTTGTAGAACAGTGCTGCATCGATATGGTCGGTTCTGAGCGGGTTCATTTCGACTACGGGGCCTGGGCAACCGGTTCCTCTGACTTTGGTGATTTGACCTGTGTTATGCCAGGCGTTCAGTTTAATGCAATGGGTGCAAGCGGTACCGGTCATGGTATTGATTATTTCGTAACAGATCCAAACCGTCTTTGTGTCAACTCGGCAAAAGCCCAGCTGTTGGTAGCCGACGCATTGCTTTCCAATGATGCTGCCGCCGCCAAAGAAATTATCCAAAATTACGAACCTCTGTATCCCTCTATCTCGGCTTACTTTGAAGCGATCAATAACTTCATC
>JAGALG010000207.1 GCA_017848075.1 Oscillospiraceae bacterium
AAATTTACCAGTGCAGTTACCCATGTCATCAGAAGTTGGAGCAGCAATGAAAGCAACATCAATCACAGAAGTGCCTTTTTCCATATCGGAAGGACGGCCACCGTGGCTGCGGAAGATCACTGGTTTTTCCAGAATACCTTCACAGATGGCTTTGCCTACCTTGCCGCCCATATAGTTACATTCCAGACCAGTTACTACGCCGTTTTTGATATGACCGATGATTGGTTCATGCACATCAAATACAGAGCTTGCATTGACAGTCAGATCTTTGATGCCCATTTCAGCAATCGCTTCCAAAACCATGTTCAGAACAAAGTCACCGTTACGCATATGATGGTGGAAGGAAATGGTCATGCCATCCTTCAGTTCAACCAGCTCAACGGCTTTTTTGATAGATTCTACTAATTTACTCATCGTCTTCCACCTCACCAAACATCGCTTTTTCCATTTCGATTACCTGACGAGCACGCTCTACGATTGGTGCATCGATCATTTTACCACGCAGAGAAACAACGCCTTTACCCTGTTCTTTTGCAATACGAATGGTTTCCATTACTTCGTGAGCATAGTCGATCTCAGCCTGTGTTGGGCTGAATACTTCGTTGATGCCCTCTACATGTCTTGGAGAAATAGAAGCTTTACCGGTGAAGCCCAGGCTCTTCGCAAAGGCAGCATCGGTGTACAGACCGTCGATATCATCTACATCGGTGAATGGAGTATCGTAAACATCCACACCGGCTGCACGAGCTGCAACAACCATTCTGGAACGAGCGTAGAAGATCTCGTTGCCTTCTTTGGTTCTCTTGCAGCGCAGGTCTGCAGTCAAATCTTCACCGCCGAGGAAGATCGCAGCAACACGCTCGTCAGCACTTGCGATCTGATATGCGTTTTCTACACCCAATGCGGTTTCGATCAGTGGGATCAGTTTTACAGTATTTTTCTCGAAGCCCAGTTTTTCCTCCAGCTGTGCAATGTAGTTGGACACCGTTTTTACATCTTCTGCGCAGCTTACCTTTGGAGGCATGATCAGATTTGGCTTCAGTGGGATCACTTCATCCAGATCCTTGGTCCAGAAGTCTGTTTCTACTGGGTTGATACGAATGATAATCTCGCAGCCTTTATAGTGGAGGTGTTTCAGCGCGTTGCGTACCAAAATACGGGCAGAGTCTTTCTCAGCAGGAGATACAGCGTCCTCCAGGTCGAGGATGATAGCGTCAGAACCCAGCACATCGCCGTTCATCAGAAGGTTTGGAGTGTTGCCGGGAATAAACAACATAGATCTTCTCATTAGTGATTACCTCCTGCACGCTTGATAGCAGTTTCAACACGAGCCTGAATCACGCAATCAATGGCACCTTTGTCATTGATGCTGATCTTGCCGGATTCCACGCCCAGCTCATTCAGAACGGATTCCACGCTGGCACGGATCTCTTCCGCGAACTGGTTATAAACCACAGATTCGATGGAGATTTCCAGAGTGTCAGAAGGTTCTACTTTTACATAAACATCACTGGATTCCAGTGTTCCTGCAACAGCAGTGTTCAAAATTTTCATTTTGCCTCTCCTCCTAATTATTTATTCTTCAATGCCTTTGCGGCAGCCCAGTCCCTGATCGAATGGGTGCTTTTCTTTGACAAATTTGGTCACATAGTCTGCCCGTTTGAACAATTCATCCAGGCTCATTCCATACTGATGACCGGTGATAACCAGCTCGGTCTAGCTTGGCGGCCTCAAAAACGATCTGCAC
>JAGALG010000208.1 GCA_017848075.1 Oscillospiraceae bacterium
TATGTTTCGTAATGGAGATTCTCTGTGTGCAAATCGTCATCTGTATAGGCCGGCTTGTCTTCCCCTTTTTCGCCGATGGCGATCAGGTTCAGAACGCTGTACCCATTCGGAACAGACAACAGCTCCCGGATTTCCTGATCCGAGGTGGCAGTTTGACCCATACGGTTGCGGATATGTACCCAGCAGGCACCCAAACCGTACTGCTCCACAGCAAGCAGAAGATAGGCCGAAGCAATCGCGGCATCCTCAATCCAAAACTCTGCTGCTTTTTCATCGTCGGTCTTGGCCATCACGACGATCACAGCGGCCGCACCGTTGATCTGCGAACCGCCTCTGGTCTTACAGGCACCGATTTTTCGAATTCGATCCGGATCTCGGACGATCACATACTCCACCGGCTTGTGACCAAAAGAGGTTGGTGCGGTCAACGCTACCTTCATAATTTCGTGAAGTACGGCATCATCAATGGGAGCCGAACCATAGCGGCGAACAGAGCGGCGCTGTCTGCACAGCTCGTAGAGAGGATTGTTGATCATAAAATCCCCCTTGCGCTTTACAGGCCGAAGTACTTCACGGCGTTGCGATAGCAGATATCCTGCACCATGGAACCCAAAGCTTCCATATCGCAAGGATATTCGCCACGCTCCACGATCTCGCCCAGCTTGTTGCAGAGGATTCTGCGGAAGTATTCGTGGCGAGTGAAGGAGGTGAAGCTGCGGGAGTCGGTCAGCATGCCCACAGAGGAGGAGATGGCGCCGGTTTCCAGCAGCTGATCCAGCTGTTCGCTGATGCCGCGGATATGGTCATGGAGCCACCATGCTGCACCGTACTGCACTCTTGCGCCGCAGTCGGCAAAGTTCACTGCCATCGTTGCCAGCATGGCGCTGTCGGCAGGATTCAGGTTATAGAGAATGGTCTTTGGCAGAGCATTGCTGCTTTCCAGGTCGCCCAGGAAGGCTCCCAGCAGGAATGGATCAGTGGAAGCACCGATGCTGTCGCCGCCGGCGTCTGCGCCAAAGCATTTCATCAGTTTTGGAGAGTTGTTGCGGATCGGGCCCAGATGCAGCTGCATCACCAGACCCCGTTTGTTATATTCCGCAGCCAGGAAGCGTAGCAACGCGCCCTGATATACTGCGATCTCCTCTTCGGAGACTGCTTCGCCTTTCAGCACTTTCGCCAGAACAGCAGCAGCGTCGCCGCCCTGTGCGTAACGGAAGCGGATAAAGCCGTGGTCAGTCACTTTACAGCCGGACTCAGCAAAGAAGTCCAGGGATTTGGACAGAGCTGCCAGCAGGCTGTCCCAGTCGCTGATGGCGCCGTAGCGCTGGCCCAGCTGTTCCACTGCGGTCGGGAAGGCTGCCTGATCGATGTGCAGGAAGCGGTCCGGACGGAAGGATGGCAGAGCCTTAAATGGAACCGTTGGGTCCTCTGCCAGTTTGCGATGCCACTGCAGGTCATCGGCCGGGTCATCGGTGGTGCAGAGGGCTTTCACCTGCATTTTATCCAGCAGGGAGACAGCGTCGTAGCCGTCGCCGGAGAGGATCTCGCAGGTTTCGTCCCAAATTTCTTTGGCGGTATCGCCGCTAAGCGGAGTGTTGATACCAAAGTAACGCTGCAGCTCCAGATGAGCCCAGTGGTAAACTGGACTGCCGATCAGCTTCGGCACGATCTGAGCAAAGCGCAGGAATTTCTCGTATTCCGGAGCGTTGCCGGTTACATATTCCTCCGGAACGCCGTTCATACGCATGCAGCGCCATTTATAGTGGTCGCCCTCCAGCCAGAGCTGTGTCAGGTTCTGATAGCGGCGACGCTCCACCATCTCCTTAGGAGACAGGTGGTTGTGATAGTCGATGATTGGACAGTTTGCGGCATAATCATGGAAGAGCCGGCTGCCGGTTTCGTTGGTGAGGAGGAATTCCTCGTTCATAAACTGTTTCATATTAGAACTTCTCCCGGTTGATCCAAAGGCCCAGTGCTGGGTTTGGAATGAAGTAGATCTCCTCGCCGTCTGGGAGGGTGTTGTAGCCGTACTGCAGTTTCTCTGGATCGTAGCGTTTTACCATTTCGTCGTAGTCTGCCGCGCCGAAGCCAACGGATTCCACTTCTTCCTTGGTGATGTTCTTCACCGCATAGGTAATGTGGAAGCGATCGTCGGAGGAGCCGTGGATCAGATGAGCGGCTGCGCCCATATTGTCCCGCAGATCCTGATTTTCCGCTTTCGCAAACTGCTCCATGGTGTTTTTCATGCCGCGGTAGCCGTATTTGCGGATCAGTGCGTCCACGGTCATGTCCTCGCCAAAGCGCTCAATGCCCGGAGCCAGTACCAGCAGCTCGCCGCCGTCTGCAATGGCCATACGGGTGCGGTAAACGGATTTGTTGCCCAGCCAAGTGCTCTTGAACTCGGATGGATCCAGGTAAACCACGCATTTCTTAATGCCGGTATCCACAAAGTCGATGTTTTTCTCCTGTGCCAGCTCGATGGCTTTTTCCAGAACCAGACGGGTGTCACCGATGAACAGACCATGCTGGTGGATCACGCCGCCGGGAGCGGTGCAGACCGTCAGGACAAAGAGGATAGGGCGCTCATTCAGATAGTGAGCCAGCGCATAGTCCAGAATTTTGCGAACCGGAGTGTGGTCCTTGCCCATCATGCGCTCCATGCCGTAAACAGCACCGACCATGTGGCTCTTGTTGATCATATCGCTGCCGCCAACGCCGACAAAGAGGTTCTTGGAGTGGTTTGCCATACCGATCACTTCATGGGGAACCACCTGTCCCGGAGAGATGATCAGATCATACTTCTCGTCCATGATGCGGCGGTTGATCTCTACGCTGACCGGATCCTTCCACAGACCTTCGGTGATCTCCTCCAGATAGGAGGCCGGAACCTCACCCAGACGAACCACATCGGTGCGCCAGTTATGAGGAATGAATTTCTCAAAAGGAATGTCACCGAACATGAGGGTCGCCTCTTCTTCGGTCACCGGAACATGGGTGCCCAGCGCCGGCATGATGTCGACCTCTACGCCGCGCTCGGTCAGGATATGGTAGTACGCATTGGTAATAAAACCTGCATTGGAGTGGAAGCGGGTAAAGTCCGGTGGGATGATGAGAACATGATGCAGTTCTCTGCCCTCCAGGCTTTTTAACAACTCCTCACGGATCTCCTCGTGAGAGAGGCCCTGCTCACTCTGTGCATATTTGAACAGTTCCATAGATCAAAACCTCCTGAAACGGATTTTGTCGGGATTATACGCCGCTGTATGCGCTGAAGCCGCCATCGACCGGAATGGTAACGCCGGTGATAAAGGATGCGGCAGAGTTGTCCAGCAGGAACATCAGGGTGCCCAGCAGCTCTTCCGGCTGACCAAAGCGGCCCATTGGGGTTGCTGCCAGAATTTTACCGGTTCTTGCGGTTGGAGTGCCGTCCGCATTCCACAGCAGAGCTGCGTTCTGTGCGGTGGAGAAGAAGCCCGGAGCAATGCCGTTGACACGGATGCCCACTTTGCTGAAGTGAACAGCCAGCCACTGGGTGAAGTTGGAGATGGCTGCTTTCGCACCGGAGTAGGCAGGGATCTTGGTGAGAGGAGTGTAAGCATTCATGGAGCTTACATTGAGGATGTTGCAGCCTTCACGGCCTACCATGTCTTTTGCGAAGGTCTGGGTTGGCAGCAGAGTGCCGATGAAGTTCAGGTTGAAAACAAACTCTACGCCGGACTGCTCCATATCGAAGAAGGACTTGGTATCGGCATCGATATCGCCCAGCTCGAAGTATTCTTTATCGGTGGTAGCACGAGGATTGTTGCCGCCTGCGCCGTTGATCAGAATGTCACAGGGGCCCAGATCAGCCAGAACGGCCTTGTGGCAGGCTTCCAGAGAATCTTTCTGCAGAACATTGCACTGGTATGCTTTTGCCATGCCGCCGTTGTCACAGA